>JAJPHH010000140.1 GCA_021325385.1 Alphaproteobacteria bacterium | reverse complement strand
GATTCGACGCCGCGGATGCGCACCGTCCAGCCATATTCCTTGAACGCTCGATTGATGTTGGCGCCCATGGCGTAGGCGGCGTTCATCCAGCTGTATTTCTCGCCCTTGTGCCCGTCCGTGTCCTCCTCGAACGCGAATTCTTCGACGGGTTCGGTTTTCGCGCCGTAGGGCAGCCGCGCCAGGACGCGCGGCATGCAGAGAGCGAGGTAGCGGCTATCGACGGAATCGCGCAGGCCTTTCCACGCCGCGTATTCCGGCGTATCGAACACTTTCGAGAGATCGCGCGGATTCATCAACTCGGTCCACGAATCCATGCCGAGCAAAGCCGGATCGGCGCCTGCGATCACGGGGGCATGCGCCGCCGCGCCGATCTTCGACAAGTCGCGCATCAATTGGATGTCGACGGGCAAATGGCTGAACTGGTAGTCGGCGATCAGGCAGCCGTAAGGCTCGCCGCCGAGCGTGCCGAATTCCTGCTCGTAGACTTTCTTGAACAGCGGACTCTGGTCCCAGCGCGCGCCGGGATAGAGTTTTAGATTCCGATAGAGCTCGCTCTTCCCTACATTGAAGATCCTGATCTTCAAGGTCGCGTCGGTCTCCGAATTGTAGACCAGGTAATGGAGGCCTCGCCACGCGCTTTCGAGTTGCTGAAACTCCTCGGCGTGGAGGATTTCGTTCATTTGCGCCGTGAGCTTTTCGTCAAGCTTGGCGATCATGCTCTCGATCGTGTCGATCACGTCGCTTTTGACGACGGTCGAATCGGCGAGCGCTTCGTTCACCAGGGTCTGGACCGCGTTCTCGACTTCAGTCGCCGCCCGTTCGCTGCGCGGCTTGAAGCTCTGCTTGAGGAGGGTCGCGAAGTCGTCGGCTTCGGCAACCGTCGTCGCGCCCGCCGGGGTAGACGTCTTGTGTTCCTGTGTGGCCATGGCCCGTGATCCCCTATTCAGCCGTATCTTCAGCCGGCGGCCGCTCCGCCATCTTCTCCTTCAGCATCGTCATCAATTGCGGATCGGCCAGAAGCCGCTTCAGCGTGTCTTCAGCCGCCGCCTTGCCGTCCATGTAGCGCAGGAGGTTGGCCAGTTGCTCGCGAGCTTTCAGCAGCTTCGCGGTCGCCGGAACTTGCCGAGCGATCGCAGCCGGCGAGAAATCGTCCATTTTCTTGAACTTGAGCTTCAACGAAAGCTTCTCGCCGGAGCCGTCGCCGAGCTTGTTCGCGACCTTCATCGCAACGCCCGGCTCGATCGCGGCCATTCGCTTGTCGAAATTGTCCATGTCGATGTCGAGGAAGGTACGATCGTTCATGTCCGGCTTCGCCACGTCGGAGGCGTTGCCGGAAAGATCGGCGAGCACGCCCATGACAAAGGGAAGCTCGATGAGCTTCTCCGCGTCGTACGGGTCCTCGTAAGTGATGTGCACCCGCGGCTTGCGGTTGCGCGAGATGAATTTCTGTCCGGAATTGCTGTTCGAAGCCATGTCCGCCCTCCCGATCAAGCCCCGCCGCTGACTTCGCCGCGAAGCGCAAACATATTCCAACCGACGCCGCGCGCAAAGCGTTCTGCTTCCGCTCGCCTTAGACGCAGCCGGCCGCCGTCGCCGCCTTACGGGATGCCGGCTTGGACGGTTTGCCGAATAATCCAATACCGTATTGTATAATATGCCGATATTTTTCGTCTTGCTGACTTGGCAAAGAGAGGCCCCAGTTGAGCTAAAGCGCATAAAATTTGCGGTTCTGTCCCTTGCGCGCGCTGCGCCCGGTCATCGTTTTGCAGGAGGCGCGCGCCAACGGTTCGGAGTCCGATCAGTCATGTCGGACGGCGATCAGAACCAAGCGCCCGCGAAAATTTCTTCAATGACGAGCTGTCGATCAATTTCCTACAGACGCGTTGGGGGATCAGCGACGCGCTTGGACCCTTTCATAGCTCATCGCTGATCAGGAACGGGGCTGAGAGCGCCGCGCCTATGCAGACGCTGATCAAGACGGCGAAGGCGCAGCCTACCACGCGCGAAGTTTGCGGTGAGAAAGGTCTCGATGAGACTGCACACACGCTGCCGTCCCGTAACAAACGCCATCGGGCGGTCGTCGCTTGCTCTAAGCCGTCAGAACCTTTCGATAAGCTCCCGAGGAGGCGATATTCATGGCTCTCACAATCGGCTATCCATACGACCCCTACAAGCTCGCCAAGGCGAAGGAGGCCGCGCTAAAGGACGCCCTCAATACGCGTGGGAGAGCCTGGGACGCGTATATCGACGGCCTATCGCTTGCTTACGACAAAGCGTACTCTCTTCACACCGGCGTCCTCGGGAAGATCAAGGAGAGAATTCGCAACCAGATCGAATTCGCTCAGGCCGTGTTGTTCGGCGCGATCTTTCCTTCGGCGCTTGGCGGCGGAATGTCGGTGCTCGTCTCTAACGCCACCAAAGAAATGACGAACCGGCTCCTTGCGGTGGCGCAGAGCAATCGGAAGGAGCTTGTGGACCTTGCCGCCGGCGTCGCCTCGTCCGTTTCGAAGGACGTTACGAAACTCGCGGCGACCGAGATGTTAAAAGGGTTAAAGCCGACCTTTGGCGACGAGTGGAGCGCGGTGGCCGACACGCCGCTCAGGTTCTTTCTGAAATTAAAACAGACTATAGACGCCTACGCGACATCGGTCGTCAACGACCTGGAGATGATGAAGCGCAGGACGAGCGACACGAGCAGGAAGCCCGGGAGCGGAACCAGCGTCGACGAATATATAGATGCTCTCAACGGCTACCTGCTGAGTCCCTTCATTCAGAAGGCGCCGATGCAGAAGGATTATCTTTATGGAGAGGATGATCTCGCTCGTATTTTCGAAATATTCCTTTGGGTGGTTTGGGCGCGCGCTCGCGACGTGAACTACTGGTCGACCCAGATATCCCGGGCGACTGAAGAGGACGACCGCAGCATTGTAGGAAAAATTTGGGACGCTGCATGGCATGACGAGGACACCGAGAATAGGGCCTTCGCCGAGCTAAGGCTGGCCGATCTCGACCCAATTCTAGCGCGTCTGGTTAGTTGCGGAATTAACGCTGCAGAGATTACCCAGGCGTTTGGGGCGCATCCGGATCGGAGGTTTTTGAACATTCTTTGGGTCAGATTTCTCGGTCGGAATCATCCTCGGTCTATTTTGGGCGACTTGACCTCCAATCTCGACGCCAAGCAGCCGAAGTCCTTCTTCGAAGGCGGATACTTGAGCCGGTCTACGGCGCTCCTCTGAGCGACGCCGAGCGCGCGCCCCACGCGACCTATGTGCGGCTCAATATCGAACGGGTTGCGCCGTAGCCGAACCCGCGACGCTTTCAATTGACGAATCTGAAGAATTCCGTATCGAGCGCGCCGCCTTCGGCCGCCAGTTCGCTCTGCACGCGCGGCAGAATGGTCGTGGCGGCGCCGGATTTGAAATCGGCGAGCGAAGCGAGAGGCTTGTCCGAGACGATCGCGACGAGCACCTGCATCACGTCCTTGGGCCTCTCGTCGGCGACGATAGGGACGCTGAAGGTCGCGTTTGCGCCGTCGGCCGCCACGCGGGCGTCAAGGCGATGGACTTGCCCGTCGCTGGTCGCCGCCAGCAGCGCCAAGCTCCGTCCGGCGAGATTCGAGACCGAGCCGGCCAAGGGCCGGCTTTTCCCGACATCATAACTGACGAGCTCGATTTTCGGGGCTTGCGCTTCGTTTTTCAGGCTCGCGCCAATCAGGTTCACCGCGGGGCATTGCGCGGGCGCGATCAGCCTCACGGTCAGGTTCGGCTCGACGCCGACTTCGCGATTGAAACCGGCGTAGAAGCGCTCGAAGGCGGTCCGGTCCGCGCCGACGCCGAGAATCACCGGCTTCGATCCATTGGCGCCCAGCGCGCGGGTCAAAAAGCATGGTCCCGCGCCGAACTCGCGGAGGAAGGCGGCGGCCTTGTCGGCCGGCGGATTTGCCGCGACGACGGTTTCGGCCGGCGTCGGCGCCGGTTGCGCGGTTACGGCCGGCGTCGGCGCGACCGGCTTGGCCGCGGCTACTGAAAGCTGCGCCGCCATGCGCGCGGTCGCGCCCGCGGCGTCGCTCGCGACGATGCCGAAAGAATATTGCCCGGGTTTGGCCGGCGCGCCGGAGATCCGGCCGAAGCCTTGGCCGAGATCGGCCAGAACAAGACCTTCCGGCAGGGCCGGCTCGGCGCGAAGCACGATTCCCCTCGGATCGGCGGGGTCGCTGAACGGCGGCAGATCGACGACGTACTCTTTGCCGACCGTCGCTGGCTCCAGCACGAGCTGATCGCGCGCGGCGCGCAGCGCCGGCGCCGGCTTTGGGGTCGGCGCCTCGATCTTCTGCTCGGGCGCGGGCCGGGAGGGCGATAGGGCCGAGGCGGGCTTTGGCGCCGGTGTTTCGAACTTCGGCTCAGACGCCGGCGGGGCTGAAATGGCGGGCTTCGCCGGCGGTTGGTGTTCGCTCTTTGGCTCAGGGGCGATCGGCAAGGAAGGCGATTGCGCCTGCGGCGCTGGCTCGGTCGCCGGCGGATTGGCGGCGACGACGGCCGGCTGCTCGTTCGACGTCTTCGAAGGTTTGAGCGCGTTGACCAGTTCGTCGGCTGTCGGCACGTGCGGCGCCGGCCTGTTCGAAGCGGCGGGCGAGGCCGCGCTGGCCGAATCGCCAGGCGGCGGCAGCGGGGGCGGCGCGCTTGACGCTTGACTTGCGGTAGAGGACGGCTCGGGGAGCGGCGGCAATTTGGGCGGCGTCGAAGGCGGCTCAGCACTGGCCGCCTGCGGCGCGGGCGGGATCGGACCAGCCGCGCTTTGCGCTCCGCTCTCCCGCGCCGGCGCTTGTCGCCACGGCAGCAGGTCGCGATAGGCGTAGAGAGCGCCGCCGACGCTGACGAGCACGATTAGCGCCGCGGCGGCCGTCGCGAGCCGGCCGAAGGCTCCAGAATCGTGGCGGCTCGCCTCGCCGGTCCGCGCGGGCGCGGGCGCCCAAGCTGCGACGGCCGCCATGCTTGCCGGCCGGTCCGCGGGCGACGGCTGCAACATCGCGGCGAGGAGCGGCCGCATGGCGGGATCGATCGCCGAGAGATCGGGGACCCTACGCCGCTTTTCGATCATCTCGACTTGGGAGCCGCCCATGTCCAGGGCGCGGCCAAGCAGCGCCTCGGCAAGAACCAGGCCCAAACTGTAGATGTCGGATTTGGCTCCCACCTCGCCGCCGGCGAGGCCGAGTTGCTCGGGCGAGGCGTAGTTATACTTTCCGGCGAAGCGCGAGCCGATAATGGTGCGGTCGCCCAGGCGAAGCGACCGGGCGATGCCGAAATCGATGATCTTGGCGCGGTGCGGATCGCCGCCCGGCAGGATGACATTATCGGACGAAATGTCGCGATGAACGACGCCGAGGCGATGCGCGGTCTCGAGCGCGTCGGCCAAGCGGCGCTGAAGGATTTTGACATCGTCGAGCGGCAGGGGGCCGTTGGCCAGCCGCTTGCTCAACGAGGGGCCGTCGACAAACTCCATCGCCAGATAGGCGCGCTGCAACTCGGGATCGACCGAGAAGACGAAATAGCGAACGATCGCCTCGTGATGGAGATTGAGCAGGACCGAAGCCTCGCGCTTGAACATCGCGAAGACCTCGGGATCGCCCGAGAGTTCGGGCAGGATCATCTTGATCGCGACCGGGTCGTTGGTGACGATGTTCGCGCCGCGATAGACTTCGCCCATGCCGCCTTGCGCGATGAGCGCGCCGACTTCGTAAATCCCATTCAGCCGCGCGCCTCGGCCCACGCTCCCCGAAGCCGCCGCCGATTGGATAATCGTTCTATCTTCCACGCTCCGTCGCTCCCGCCGATCACTTACGGACCGCGCGCCTGGCGATAATATCAGAACCGCGCCGACCCGGCGACGCCGTCATTCGAAAGAATAGACCGTAAGCCGAGGCCAGAGTGCGTCGACCGGAACGAGCGCCTTGGGCGGCCGGCGACGATACGGAGCAATTCATATGTCCTTATCGCGATTGGCTTCCGTCGACCGCCTGTCTCACGCGGATCGCGGCCGTTCTATTGACGGCCCCGTCGCCTGCGCTGATAGTGCGGCGCTCGCGCGCTCAACCGCGATCTGCGTTGAAGGGAGGCTTCTCATGCGCGCTTCCATGCTTGCAGTCTTGGGCCTGGCCGTCGGCCTGATCGCCCATCCGGCTTATGCCGGTCCCGCCTACAAGGCTCACGACGTCGCCGATTTCTTCGCGAAGGCGGCTTTGGGCAAGTCCAAGTCGATCTGCTTCGGCACCGCCGCCGATTGCCCGCAGCCGCCGCCGGACGGCTCGGCGAAGTTCGACCTGTTGGTCACGTTCGAATTCGATTCCGACAAGCTGACCGCCGCGGCCAAGGAGAATCTCGACCAGTTCGCTGAGGCGCTTCGCGATCCTCGCTTGAAGGGAGAGAAATTCGAGATCGACGGCCATACCGACGCGACCGGAACCGAGCAATACAATCTGGGCCTGTCCGAGCGCCGCGCGGCCGCGGTCATCGCCTATCTGGCCTCCAAGGGCATCGACGCCAGCGAGTTGATCGGAAAGGGCTTCGGCAAGACCAAGCCGCGGGTCGCTGATCCGTTCAGCCCGGAAAATCGCCGCGTTGAGACGCATCTGCTCGAGCAGCCGGGAGGCTGACGCACCGGCTCCTGCTCGCGGGCCTGCTCTCGAAAGGAAGCGGCCAGGCGGCGTTCGAAGTTGAAGGGATGACGCGGGAGCAAGGGCGTCTTTTTCTCGGCGCAGCTTTGGCGATCGCCGCATGCTGCGCCGCGCTGGTCGGCTTTCGTCTGTTGGGGCGCAAAAGCGCGCCGCCAGCGCCTCCAGGCGTCGAAGCCCAGACCATTGCTCCGGCCAAGCCCGCCGCGCCGACCTCCACCATCATCGACTTGCCGGGCGACCCTGTTCTGGTTCGCCGCAGCGCCGCCGTCGCACTGCGCTCGATTCATGTCGAGGCGCCGATCGCCCTCGCCGCCAATGCCCCCAAATTCGACGGCGATGCCTATTTCGTCGCTTCGCCGCTTCTGTCGACAAACGGCGGCTTCATGGGCAAGTTCCCGGAAACCGAGAGCGTAGATCAGGGGGCGATGATCGCCCTCGCCGCTGACCAGACCGATCAAAGCGACGCGGCCATGGCCGCCGGCTTCGACGACGACGGCGGCGCCAACACGCCGGCCTATGCCGACGCGCTGGCGCCGAACGCCGTCAATGTCAGTCAGATGGAGGTCAAGGCCGGCGGCGCGAATGGCCAGCCGCAGATCAAGGAGACGGTGATCAAGACTGTCGCCAGCGAGAAGATTTCCGACCTGCTCATTCGCAGCGGCTATGCCGAAGACAGCGCCCGCGCCGTCGAAGAGGCGTCGAAAGCGCTCTTTAACGTCCAATCGCTGCCGGCTGGCGGGGTGGCGATCGCCGAAGGCGCGCTCGACGTCTCGGGCGCGTACCGGGTTGCGCAACTCGCGATCTATGAAGGCGGCGAATATGTCGGCGCCGTCGCGCTCGCCGAATCCGGAGGCTATGGCGAAGGCGCCAAGCCGCAGCCGCCCGAAGGCGTGTTCAATGAAGGCCAGGGCGCGCCGGCGATCGTCGAGTACAATCTGGCGGACGGGATCTATAGCGCCGGCGTGCGCAACAACGTCCCCGAACCGGTGATCCGCGAGGCGATTCAGCTCTTGGGCCGGATGACCGATCTAAAAGCGCCGGCCTCGGCCGAAGAGACGATGCGCGCTTTGTTCTCGCGCGTTTTGCGCGGCAGGTCCAGATCGACGGGCAGAGTCATTTACATCGGCCTTTCCGGCCCGGGCGGCGCGGTCGATTGTTATCCTTTCGCGAGCCCTGACGGCGAGTTCCGCTGCTTCAATCCGAAGACGAGTCCGGCCGCGCCGACGCCCTTGCCTGTCCCGCGCCCGGGCGGCGGCGCGCCGACGAGCGTCGGCGGCATTTTTCCGCCGATCAAGGGCGCGCCGATCACGTCCCTCTACGGCATGCGTTTCCATCCGATCCTGCACATCATGCGCCTTCATGCCGGCATCGATTTCGGGGCGCCGATCGGCTCCGTGGTACGCGCGGCGGCCGACGGCAAGATCGAGATCGCCGGTCCGGTGTCCGGCTTCGGCAATCATGTGCGGATCAAGCACAACGGCTTCGAAACCTCCTATTCGCACCTATCGGAAATCCCGGCCAATATCGTCCCCGGCGCGACCGTCGTCGAAGGCGAGACGGTCGGCCTGTCCGGAAATACCGGCCTGTCGACCGGGCCGCATCTCCATTTCGAATATTATCTCAATGGCGTCGCCGTCGATCCGCTGCCGCATATGGGCGTCGAAGTCGCGGGCGCGGCGACCACGGCTTCGCCGAGCCTCGCAAGCGCCAACGCGGCGAGCGGGCCCAGCGTTCAGGAGGTGTCCGCCTTCAATGCGGCCAAGGCCAGGATCGACGCCGCGCTTGACGCGGCGAGCCATTGATGCGGTAGCCGGTCGGCAGTGCGAGGAGCGAAGGACGAAATGTCTCAACGTTCAACCAGACGCCGCCTCAATCGCGCGCTGGCCCGGCTCGACCGCGCCCAGGCGGGCGGGGACGAGGTCGGATCCGTCGAAAAGGCGCGCCAAGCCGCGACGCCCGTTGTCGCGAATTCCCGCCGACCGCTCGGTCTCGTCGCCGCGCTCGTTCTTGCCGTCCTCGTCGGCGCCGCGGTTCTTCTCGCCGACTCGCGGCGATTCTCCGCGCTCGAAGAGCGCGTCGACGAGCTCGCCGCGAGCAACATCGCGCTCGCCGCGAAGGCGACCGATCGCGACAGCGAGACGAGGAAATCCGCCGACGCGCTGGAGCGTGCGCTCGCCGTCGCAAATCGGCAGGCTTCGGCGCTGGAGAACGCCAACAAGATCGCCAGCGACGCCTTGAGCGCCGGCAAGCGCGCCTGGGTCGGCGTCGTCAACGCCCGCATCGACGGGCGCCTCGCGGCCAATACCGACCTGGCCCTTCTCGTCGAGTACCGCAACAGCGGCCATGAGCCGGCGACGAATCTGGCGGTGATCCAGACGCCGATCGTCATCGAGACGGACAAGCGGGCCGATCCCGCCACGCTAAGTCGGCTCGAGCAATTCGCCCAGCGCTGCATGGCGGAAAATTACGTCGGCGCTGGGATCGCGTTTCCGAGCGGCGACGGCCAAACCTATCAAGCCGAAGCTGCGATCAAGGCGAGCGATATCGATGACGCGCTCGTCGACGGCCGCAAACTTGTCATCGTCCAGGGCTGCATCGTCTATATGACCAGCGGCTCCATTCATCACTCCTCGTCCTGCCTGTATTTCCAAGCCGGCCGGACGAGCCCGGACCATTTCTCGACTTGCGCCAAGGGCGCCGCCGCGGACTGAGTCCGCATCATCTCCGCCGGCGGGCAGGACCGAACGTGGTTCAGCCGGCGAGGCCCAGCAGCGTGCGCTCGTCGCTCGGATTGAACAGATAGAGATGCTCCGGCCGGAAGCTCACGAGAGCCGGATCGCCCATAGCGAGGCGGACCTTTTCGCCAGCGAGAGCATTCACATAGCGACCCGAAGGAAGCTCGATGCGCACCAGGGTGGTATGGCCGAGCGGCTCGATCGTATCCACCTTGCCGCGCAAGCTATAGGCGCCGTCGTCATTGGCGTGGCCGGCCAGCCGCAGATGCTCGGGCCGGACGCCGACAAGCAGAAGCGGGCTCTTCGCCTCGGCAGCCGCGCGAAGGGCTGCGTCATGCAAGGGCAGGCTCGCCTTCTCCTCGGGCAGCCTCAGTTCGTCGCCATTCATCTCGCCGGAAAGGATGTTGATCGGCGGACTGCCGATGAAGCCCGCCACATAGACATTGGCCGGCTGCTCATAGAGCTCGGTGGGCGCGCCGATTTGCTGAATCCGGCCATGCCGCATCACGACGATGCGATCGCCCATGCTGAGCGCCTCGACCTGGTCGTGGGTGACATAGAAAGTGGTGACGCCAAGGCGATCTTGCAGCTTGATGAGTTCGGCGCGCATCTCCATGCGCAGGGCTGCGTCGAGATTCGACAGCGGCTCATCCATCAGGAAGACGCGCGGCTCGCGCACGATGGCGCGGCCCAGCGCGACGCGCTGGCGCTGACCGCCGGAAAGCTCGCGCGGCCGGCGCGCGAGCGTGTCCTCGATGCCGAGCATCTGCGCGGCTCGCCTGACCCGGGAGTCGATTTCGGCCTTGGGAACTTTACGCAGCCGCATGCCGAAAGCGATGTTCGAATAGACGTCGAGATGCGGAAACAGCGCGTAGTTCTGGAAGACCATGGCCACGTCGCGGTCATGCGGCAACTGATCGGTGACGTCCTTGCCGTCGAACAGCACCTGCCCTTCGCTCACCGCTTCGAGCCCCGCGATCATTCTCATCGTCGACGTCTTGCCGCAGCCCGATGGGCCGACCAGCACGATGAATTCGCCGTCTGCGGTCGCCAGCGAGAAATCCTGCACCGCCAGGACGGGGCCGAAACGCTTCGAAACGTGACGCAGCTCGACTGTCGCCATCAGCTCCCCGCGCAATCGGCGGATCGGCCGCAAGACAGCGCGACATCCGCCTTATCGAGATATCTGAAGCACAATAGATGCACACGGCCGGCCAAGCTGTCCAGCGCGCCGCTCATTGCCGCCGCGTACAGATCGTCGGCGCGACTTCGCGGCGAGAAGTCGCGTGAGGCGGCGCGGCTCGCCTATTGACGGCTTTGCCTGCAGGGTTAAAAATTTGCCTGGCGGAGGCTTGGCGTGCGCGTGAAAGAGGCAGCGCGAGGACTCGGGGCCGGCGATACGACGAGCCGGCGGCCGAGGATCGCCGTTGAGACGCTTCGTTCGAGAAGAGGAGATTGATGGCCAAACGGGCCGCCTGGCCGCTCGCCCGTACGATAACAACGATGTCAAGCGGAGGAGACTCATGTCCAATCGCGATGGCGCGGATAAATTCGCCGAACTTGCATACGCCTACCTCAATCGGAGGATCGGACGACGCGAATTCATCACCAGAGGAATGCAGCTCGGCCTGTCGGCGACAATTCTCGCTAAGTTGGCCAGACCGGCCCGAGCCGCCAATCTCATCGACTCGGCGCCCGAAGCGCCCTACGAGTCGCCAATCACGCCGGAGCGCGTCGCCTTCCTAAAGACCAAGCCTTACAAGGGTACGACGATTAACGTCATGGTGCTCAAGGCCACGGTCGGCGACGGCCTCAAATATCATGTGCCGCATTGGGAGGAGGAGACCGGCGGCAAGGTCAACGTGGCTGAAGTGCCGATCGAGACGCTGCATCAGCAAATCTTCTCCGACTTGGCGAGCGGCCTCAACCGCTACGACGCCTACATGACCGGCTGCTGGTTCTACGGCGATTTCTTCGTTCCTCAGACGCCCTACATCGTCGAGATCGACGAGTTCCTGAAAGATCCGAAGCACTCTTATTGGGACCCCGATCAGTGGCTGCCGGCCATGAGGAAGCTCTATTCATGGAACGGCAAGCTCTACGGCGTCTTGTTCGACGGCGACGCTCAGGCGCTCTATTATCGTAAGGACGCTTTCGCCGATCCGACCAATAAGGACAAGTTCAAGGCGAAGTACAATTACGATCTGCCCGATCCGCCGAAGACGATGAAGGACCTGCACGATCTCGCCGAGTTCTTCACCGGCTGGGATTGGAACGGCGACGGCTCGAAGGACTACGGCCTAGCGTTGCACGCCAAGGTCAACGAGCAGGGTTTCTTCCACTTCCTGACCTTGTCGGGCCCCTACGTAGTCTCGCCTGATAACAAATACTATTTCTTCAATCCGGATAACATGAAACCTCTGATCAATTCGGAGGGCCATCTGCGCGCGCTCGAGGATTACGTGAAGCTCGCCAGCGACGGTCCGCGCGAGGAGATCAGCTGGACGCTTGGCCAAGGCTGGAATCTGTTCCTTGCCGGCCATTCGGCGATGGAGCCGACCTGGGGCGACCTGCCGACCCTCGCCCAGGATCCGAAGACCTCGAAAGTTCAAGGCAAGATCGGCGCGGCCCCGATTCCCGGAACGACCGAAGCCTTCGATCCGATCAAAGGCGAATGGAAGAAATACGATCTGAACCAGGTCGGCAACACTAATGGCGGCACCTGGCATTGCGTCATCAATCGCAAGTCCAAGAAGCAGGAGGCGACCTACGATTTCCTCGCTTTCATGGCCAACAAGAAGAACGCCTTCTTCAACGCCGCCAATGGCTGGACCGGCGTCCAGCCAGGCATGAAATTCGAATATCTGCCGCCGATCGGCAGCGGCGGCATCGACGAGTTCAAGGCGCAAGGGTGGAACGCCGACGACGTGCAGGAGTATCTCAAGGCCTATTACGCGGTGATCAGCGCGCCGGTTCAGCAGGAATATCTGCGCATTCCCGGCACGGCCGAATATTGGCACGAACTCGACGTCAACATCTCTGCGGTGCTCGGCGGCCAGATGCAGCCCAAAGCCGCGCTCGACGCGACCGCGGCGGCTTGGGAGAAGATCACGGACCGCTACGGGCGCGACAAGCAGAAGGCGCTCTATCAGGCCTCCTTCGCGTAATCTGCGCCTAGCCCGCGCCGCTTCGCGACGCGGGCTTCTTGTCCTCGGAGAGAAAGGAGCGCGCATGACCGCAGTCGCTCGCCGGCGGCGCGAATATGGCGGCCGCTTCAAATATGCGCTGCTGCTCCCTGCGGTCATTTGGGTGATCGCCTTCACATTTCTGCCCGTTCTTTCGGTGATCCGCTACAGCTTCGCCAACTACGTGCTCGGCGAAGGCGTCACCGGCTATGTCGGCTTCGCGAACTATCTCGACGTCCTGACGTCCGATCAGTTCTGGCATAGCATCGCGGTCACGGCGATTTATGTCGCCATTACTGTCCCGGTCGAGACTATCCTCGGCTTTATCGCCGCCTGGCTGGTCAATCTCGGCGCGCCGGGCTCGCGCGGTTTTCGCACCATCATCGGCGCGCCGTTGTTCACGCTGGAGGTCGCCATCGGCTATCTCGGCGTGACGATGTTCAGTTCGCAGGGCGGCGTCGTCGCCGTAGCGCTCAGCGCGATCGGAATCGACGTGCCCTGGATGTCCACCCCGGAAGGCGGCCTCGCCGCCGCGATCTTGCTCGATATCTGGCGATGGACGTCGTTCATCTTCCTGATCGTGCTGGCGGCGTTAAGCAGCATCCCGTCGGACCTTTACGACGCCGCCATCCTCGACGCCAAAAGTCACTGGCAGGTTATGTGGCGACTCGGGATCCCCTTGGCCTGGCCGGTCGCCAGCATCGCCATATTGCTGCGCACCATCGAGGGCCTGAAAGTCTTCGCCATCCCCTTCGCATTGACCACGGGCGGGCCGGGCACGAGCACGCAAACATTCAGCGCCATGGATTATCTGACCACGATCCAATTCTTCGATTTCGGCAAAGGCTCGGCCATGGGCGTCGCCTTTTTGATCATCGTCTCGGCGATCATCACCGTCTTCTTCAGGCAAATGCGCAAGCGGCTCGACTGATCCCAAGCGAGGACGATCATGATCAACGTGCTCTGGCTGCGCTCGTCGCTTCTGTCGCGCGCCATCGTCTATCTGCTGCTGATCGCCGCTGCGGTGTTCACGCTGATTCCCTTCCTCTGGGCGATGGTCAATTCGATCAAGACCAGCACCGACACGTTTCAGCCCGGCGCGGTGATCCCCTTCGTCAATTTCCAGCCGACCCTCGATTCGTGGCGCGAAGTCTTGTCGGATCCGCAAGCGACCAACGCCTTTATCAGCAGCGTCGTGGTGAGCCTCGGCACGACGATTTTCGCGCTCATCCTCGGCGTGCCCGCCGCTTACGCGCTCGCCCGCTTTCGGTTTCCGATCGGCGGCGCCGACATCACGCTGTGGTTCCTCTCCCAGCGGGTCCTGCCGCCCGCCGTCGTGCTGGTCCCCTTCTATCTGCTGCTCGTCAATCTCGGCCTGATCGACACCTGGACGGGGCTTATTTTCTGCTACTCGACCTTCAATCTCGCCTTCGCGGTCGTGATCATGCGCGACATCTTTCGCGACGTCAGCTCCGAAATCGAGGACGCCGCCAAGGTCGAGGGCGCGACGCCATGGCAGGTGTTCTGGAAAATCTCGCTGCCGCTATCGATGGACGGGCTGGTCGTGACGTCCGTCCTGATCTTCGCCTTCTCCTGGAACGAGGCTTTGTTTGCTTCGGCGCTGACGTCGCAAAGTGCGACGACTTTCGCCGCGCTGGTTCTCGCTTCGCGTTCAACCCGCGGCGTCGATTTCAACGTGGCGTCGGTCAACACTTTGATCGGCATCGTGCCGCCGGTCATCCTCTACTTTTTCGTGCAGCGCTACCTCGCTCGCGGCCTCTCCTTCGGCGCGGTGAAGGGGTAGGAAAGTCGTCGGGCTGACCGGGTTGCACTTCGTAGAACGTTGCCCGCCTGAACTGACGAATGCGAAGTCCTGACCGCCGGCCAAGCGGCGCGCGCCTTTCATGCCGGTGGCGCGCCGATTATTGTCGCGCGGCGCGCCCTCACCCGCCCGGCAAGGTCGCCCGAAACAGGGCGTTAAGCGCTTCGACGATCGCGCGAGATTTCTCGCCGCGCCGCAAGCCCTCGTTCAGCCGCTCCGACGCCGCAGCCTGGAAGGCCATGTAGCCGTTGTGGCGCGGCCGCAGCCAGGCGCCGTCGAGCGTCGCCCTGGTCGCCTGATAGAAATCCGCGGCGGCTCGATTCACCCCGGGATCGCGCCAGGCGCTGGAATGGCCAGGCTGGCCGCCGGAGGCGACATAGGCCCCGGCCTGTATCTCGCCGCTCGCGACCCAGAAGGCGAAATCGGCGGCGGCGGCAATCTGGTTCGAAAAGGCCGAGACGCCGATTCCCGTGCCGCCCAGAGTCGAACCGACCGGCCCAAGCGCGCCGGCGGCGGGGATGTCGGCGAAGCGGACGCGCGCCGGGCGAAAGCCCTCATGCGCGTAGCTGACATAGCCGTAGATCAAGGGCGCGCAGGCGATTCGCGCCTCCCGTTTCGCCATGCCTTCGAGAACGGCGATCGGGTCCATTTCGAAGCAGGCCGGATCGACGTGGCTGACAAATTCGCGCGCCAAGTCGAGGGCTCGTGCGCCGATTTGCGGGTCGAACAAGTCGGGGCCCCCAACGGCGCAGGGACAGCCGAGATTCGCTGACAGGGTATAAATGACCATCAGCGAATGCGGCGGCCGCATCGGCAGAATCGCCAAGCCTTTCTTCGCCAAGGCGAGCGCCTCGTCCCAAGTCGTGGTCGGCGCGTCGATCAGGTCCGGTCGCCAGGCCTGCACCTGCGTCGCCGCGTCGATCGGCAGGGCCCATTGACGCCCGGCCCAATTGTAGCTCGGCCAAGATGGGCCGACGCTGGCTTCGGCGAGAGCTCGACATTCGGCGGCGCGGGCGGGCGTGTCCAGGGGGGCGAGACAATGTTCGGCCGTGACCTGGCCGACATGCGGATGATCGATAACGATGAGGTCGTAGCGCCGCGCCAGAGTCTCGACCGGGAAGGATTCGAAATCCTGCAGCGAGCGACGGTCCCATTCGATTTCGACGCCGGTCTTCTCGCGCCAGAGCCGCGCGCAAGCCGCCAGAGGGTCGTAGCCGCGTGGATGGTCCCACGTCATTCCGCGCAAGGGCATGTGGCCTCCGAGATAGATTATCCCTCTCGAGGAGAGAGCCTACCGCCGGCGAAAGACCGGCTGACGCTTCTCCTTGAAGGCCGCCCGTCCTTCCGCCGCATCCTCGGTCGCAAAGCAAATCGTCTGCAGGTCGCGCTCATATTCGATCGCCTTTTCGGCCGGCATCGAATAGGCCGCTCTGAGATTAAGCTTCGCCGTCTCTGCCGCGATCGGCGCTCGGCTGGCGATGGTCGCGGCGATCTCGCGGGCGCGGTCGAGCAGACGATCGCGGGCCACGATTTCGCTGACCAGGCCCCAGGCGAGCGCCTTGTCGGCGCCGACCGGATCGCCGGTCATGACCATCAGAGCCGCATTGGACATGCCGATCGAATGGGCGAGATGCATGGTCATGCCGCCGCCCCCGATCCAGCCGAGCTTGATCTCCGGCGCGGCGAATTGCGCATTGTCCGAACAGATGCGGATGTCGCAGGACATCGCCGTCTCCAAGCCGCCGCCGAACGCGTAGCCGTTCACCGCCGCGATCGTCGGCTTCCGCAGCGACCGGATCGCGTCGCAATAATCGGGCCGATTGCGAAACTGCCACGCGGTGTCATAGGCGTCGAGTTCGCGAATATCGGAGCCGGCGCAGAAGGCCCTGTCGCCGGCGCCGGTGACGATTACGCACCGGACCGCGTCATTGTCGTTGCACTGGCGCGCCGCCGCCACGATTGCGTCCGCCATTTCCGGCGTCACGGCGTTGAGCTTCTGCGGCCGATTGAGCGTGATCACGCCGATATGGCCGTCGAGTTCGAACCGGACGTCCTCGGTCATCGTCGCTCCTTCATCCGCCATGGGCAGGTCCTTTAGGGGTCAAGCTCGCGTCGTCGCGATCACGCCCTCTCTCTCGAGCCGTTCGATCGTCGCCGCGTCGTAACCCGCTTCGCTAAGCACTTCGCGCGTATGCTCGCCGGCGAGCGGCGCGCCCCGTTCGACTTTGGACGGCGTTTTCGAGAATTTGATCGGAAAACCCGGCGTCTTCACTCGGCCCTCGGTCGGGTGATCGTACTCGACAAAAGCGCCATTGTGCCTGATCTGCGGGTCGTCCACCAGCTCGCGATAGCCATAGACCGGGCCGGCCCAGACGCCGCGCTCGTCGAACACTTTCAGCCACTCAGCCGAGCTCTTCTCCGACAGCTTGGCGCGCGTCTTGGCGAAGATCTCGTCGCGACGCGTCCACGAATCGACCTCGTCGTCCATGGTCAGAAAGCTTTCCTCGCCGATCGCTTCGCCGAGCGTCTTCAGCGGCGGAAAGGCGACGACGATATAGCCGTCCTTGGTGGCGAAGGCGCCATAGGGCGCGCGAATATAGACATGGGCGTGCGGCTCGGCCGAGCGGGTCTGCGGCTTGCCGCCGACTGTGAAGACCGACAATTCCTGCATCTGGATCGTCGCGATCGCGTCGAGCATGTTGACGGTGACGAGCTGGCCTTCGCCCGTCCGCTCGCGATGGAACAGCGCGGCCAGCGCGCCCTCGAAGGCGTTATAGGCGGTGATCGCATCGACCAGATATTGTCCCGCAGCGTTCGGCGCTTCGCCGGCCCGGCCCGCCGACAGCATGGCGCCGGACATGGCCTGCAGCAGCAGGTCCTGGCCAGGGCGATTGACGTAGGGCCCGCTCTCGCCATAGCCCGAGATCGACACATAAACGAGCCGCGGATTGATCTTGGCGAGCGCGTCGTAATCAACGCCGAGCCGCTTGGCGACGCCGGGCCGATAGTTCTGCAGGAAGACGTCAGCGGTCTTCACCAGATCGAACAGGACCGCCTTGCCTTGCGGCGATTTCAGATCGACCGCCAACGAGCGCTTGTTGCGGTTGAGCGACAGAAAGGAGACGTTGACCTTGTTGCCGCGCGCCCCGCCGGCCGAGACATGGCGCTGCCATTCGCCGCCGACAGGCTCCACTTTGACGACGTCCGCGCCGAGATCGCCAAGCCGCTGGCCCGCGAAAGGCCCGGCCATGGCGATCGTACAATCAAGCACACGAACGCCGCTCAGAATTCCCTTGGTCAAGATCGCCTCGTCTTGTCTCGCTACCGCATCACCCAGCCGCCATCGACATTCAACGTCTGACCGGTGACAAAGCCGGAATCTTTCGAAATGAAGAACATGAGGGCGTTGGCGACATCGCGCGGCTCGCCACGCCGCTTCACGGCTTGATGATCGAGCACGAAGCGAACATAGCCTTCCGGATCGGGATGAATCTTTTCTGCGTCGGTCGGAAAAGCGCCAGGCGCGACGGCGTTGACCGTGATTCCATACGGCCCAAATTCGCGCGCCCAGGCGCGGGTCAGGCCGATCAGCGCGCCCTTGGATTGCACGTAGGGCGAAAGATTGGCCCAGCCGCCATAGACGGTCACCGAAGCGATATTGACGATCCGGCCCCAGCCCTTCTCGCGCATACGCGGCAGGGCGACTTGAACGCAGACGACGCCGGCCTCGACATTGACGCGCTGAACAGCCTGGTGCTCCTCGATCGTGTAATCTTCGAACGGCTTCGACGGATAGATCGCCGCATTGTTAACGACGACGTTGAAGCCGCCGACATCGTTCGACAAGCGCTCGAGGACGCGTTTGAGGCCGGCCAGATCGGCAAGATCGGTCTCGCAGACCACGAGTCCGTCGAGCCTTTCATCCGCCGCGCGCGCCGCAAGCGCGTCGAGTTTAGCCCGATTGTTGTCGAGCGCGACGACGGCGGCGCCGGCGCGCAGGAAATGCAGCGTCGTGTCCGCGCCCAGCCCGCCGGCGGCGCCGGTATAAAGAATGACGTCGCCGCTGAGCGAGGCGCCGCGCAGCGGCTCCGGCTTTGCTGGCTCGCTCATGCTCGCCCCGCGATTGGCCGATGATTGCCGGACGGTTCTGGAAAATCCTCCTCTGGCTGGCGCCCGAGACCAGCAATGCGCTTTTCGGCCGCTTCGATCTCCGCCGCTCCCGCGAGCACACGAAATGTCGTGTCGTAGCGCCGCTCGTCGCCATGTTCGAGCCAGATCAATTCGCCGCGCTCGCGCGCCGCCTTGTGGCCGAGCACATGATTGGTCGAAGGTTCGATTCCGAGCGCGTATTGGCCGGCTTGCAGGTTCTGCCATTCATACATGCATGGAAACTGATCCTTGCGCGTCGCCACTTCAAAGCCCAGCGCGAGCTGGTCGTTAACGACAGCGACAGGCGACCGGCCAGCGCCGTCGGCGGCGAGTTCATGTTGCCAGACCTGCTCGTGAAAATTCTGCCTCGGCGCGGAGATCGTGCGATAGCCGACGCCCTGTTTTCGGTAGTCCGCGCCGGCATGCGCCGCCCAGACCACGTCCGCGATCGGCGCAAGGTAGCGCGAGCCCTCGGCCAGAACGGGATGGCCGACATTGATGTGATAGCAATACATATGCGGCGTGCGATAGAAGCCGCGATTTCTCACCCGGTCATGGATACGAATCTCGTTCGAGCCGACATTCGCCTCGATCCGCCGGACCAATTGCAGGTCCTCGCCGAACACCGTTCCCTGGCTGACGATTCCCTCGCACCAGAGCGTGCATTCGTCGCCGCTCCAGCTTTCGCCATAACCGGTCAGGCGAGCGGGGAGGGTGGCGACGCGGCCGTGAATTGAATGGCTGACCGACTTGCGCGGGCTGTATACGTAGTGATCGGCCGGCTCGTCGTACATGAAGAGGATGTGGTCGAGGCCGCATGTGACCATGAGGCCGGAGAAAGTGCGCAGCCAGGCGAGGCCGCCTTCGCCTTCATATTCGGCAAGGCCGGGATGCTTGAAACCGGCCGGCGAGTGCCAGCCGATCGCCATGCCGCGATACTCGCAATCGGCGATGTCGAGGGCGCGATCGACAAGCGCCGTGAAGCGCAGGCCCGAGCCGGTGCGAAACTCCAGCATTCTAACGCCGCGCTCGAGCCCGTCGCCGAGCGTCATGAGCCTGACGCCGGCGAATTGCGACAGCGATCCCGAGCGGCTCTCGACCTCGCGCCGCGTGAGCTTGGCGCCGAAGAGCTCAACCATCGTGATTCGTCCCTTTCAATGGCTCTTGCCCTCGCGCATGAGCGTTGCCACATCCGCGCCGGTGATCGCGCTCTCCACGCTGAGGAGATCGGCGTCGGCGACGACGAACTCCGCCGTCACCTCGCCGCGGCGCATGACGATGATCCGGTCGGCGACGGCGAAAACGTGATGGATGTTGTGGGTGATGAACAACACGCAATGGCCGGCTTCGCGCATCTCCTTGATGAAGCGCAGCACGCTATGGGTCTCTTCAAGGCCGAGATTGTTGGTCGGCTCGTCGAGAATGATGAGCTTGGCGGCAAATTGCATGGCCCGCGAAATGGCGATGGATTGCCGTTCGCCGCCGGACAGGGTCCGCACCGGCGCGTCGGCGTCGAGCTTCTTGGCGATGCCGACGCGGCGGAGCAGGGCGGAGGCGGCGCGGCGAAGTTCGGCGCGATCGAGCGGCGCGAAGACGCCGAGAAAAGAGAGCTTCACCGGCTCTCGGCCGAGAAACAGATTGCGGGCGATGCTGAGATCAGGCGCGAGCGACGTGTCTTGATGGATGGTCTCGATGCCGAGCTCGATCGCGTCGCGGGCCGAGCGTATCGTCGCCGGGGCGCCGCGCACGTAGATTTGGCCCGAATCGAGCGGATGCACGCCGGAGATCGATTTGATCAGGGTCGATTTGCCCGCGCCATTGTCGCCGAGCAAGGCGACCACCTCCCCTTCATGGAGCGAAAACGAAGCGCGCTTCAGCGCGCGGACGCTGCCAAAGGATTTTTGGGCGTTTTCCAACCTGAGGACTTCGGCCGACATAGTCAGGCCCTCGCCTTGTTCTTCTGCAGCGCCGCGTGCAGGACGAGCATCGCGAGAATGATCGCGCCGACGAAGATGTTGTAAGCGAGGCCAGGCACGCCGATCAGCACGATGCCGTTGCGGATCGCGCGCAACATGAGCACGCCCACCAAAGTGCCGAGAATGGTGCCGCGGCCACCGGTCAGCGCGGTGCCGCCGACCACGACCATGGCGATGACTTCCAATTCATAGCCAGTGCCGGCGACCGGCGAGGCGGCGGAGATGCGAAAGGCGCTGATCATCCCGGCGAGGCCCGCCAGGATCGACGTCAAGATGAAGAGCCAGATCTTGACCCGGTCGGCCGGCACGCCGCGCGCGATCGCCGCGCTGCGGTTGGAGCCGATCGCGCTGATCCAGTTGCCGAGCTTGGCGTAGTCGAGAATGTAGATCGCCAGCAGCGTCAGAACGATGAACCACCAGAGCGAGGTGTAGAGGCGAAACGGTCCCCAATCGAAACTGCCGGCGAGCAAGGTCACGAGCGGACCAGGCCGGTCCCAGGCTTTGAGCGGAAAGCCTTGCGTGACGTAGAGCGCCGCGCCGCGCACGATGAGCAGCATCGACAGGGTCACCAGAAAGGAGGATATGCCGACCTTGGTGACGAGGATTCCATTGATCGCGCCGATCACGACGCAGATCGCGAGCCCGACAAGCAGCGCCGCGCCCAGGCTGAAATCCGCATTCTGCGCCAGCAGCATCACCGAGACCGGCGCCAGCGCGAAGACGGCGCCGACCGAGAGGTCGAACTCGCCGGCGGTCAGAAGCAGCGTCATGCCGAGCGCGATGATGCCGAGTTCGGGCAAGAACGCGATCATGTTCGAGACGTTGAGCGGCGACAGAAACTTGCTGTCGCCGAAGGCGAAGGCCGCCAGAACGATGACGAGGATGATCAGCGAGGAGAATTCGGGCGCGCGCAAAGCCTGCGACCAGAGGCTTGGCTTAGCCGGCGGCGTCTCGGATACGGCGACCATTCTAACGAGTCCATGGCGAAGACGCCGGCCGCGCCTTTTTGCGGCCGGCGTTTCTCGCGTTACTTCTTCTTGTTATAGAGATTGAGGATCGGGCCGACGCTGCTCTTGTCATAGAGGCTGAACGTATGAATGTCGTAGCCGATCGGCTCGCCCGACGCCGCAAGGCTCAGCAGGGCGACGGGCATGAAGCCCTGCGCTGAGGGATATTGCCATGCGGCGGCGTTCACGTAGCCAGACTCGACTTCCTCGGCGGTATCCTTCGAATTGCCCCAGCCGACCACCGGCGCCGTTCCCGGCTTGACGCCGGCCGAGTCGAAGACCCGCTTGATGCTGGCGGCCACCGAATCGCCGAGCGCGATCACCGCGGGCGGATGGTTGGCGACGACATAATCGGTCATCTTGGCGATGATCCCGGCCGGGTCGGTGCCGCAATCGACGACGTCGTATTTGATTCCGAGCGGATCGAAGACGCTGGCGACGCCCTGCGTCTCGAGTTGCTGGTAGCTCGCGCCCGGCACTTCGACGGGCAGGAACACCTTATCGCCCTTTTTCACCATCTTATGATCGACCAGGTACTTCGCCCAGATCGCGCCGGCTTCGGTGAGATCGGCGCCGACGTAGGCCTGCCGTCCCGTCGCCGGGTCGTCCGTGTTGAAGAAGATGATCGGGATGCCCGCCGCTTTGGCGGCCGCGACTTCCTTGGTCCACAGACCCGGCTGCGCCGACGTCGTGGCGATGCCGTCCGGCTTGGCGGCGAGGGCGGAGTTGAATGCTTCCTTCTGCGCCGCCATGTCGCCGCCGCTGAAAGAAATCTTGCAGGTCACCCCGAGCTGATCGCAGGCCTTCACGGCCCCGGCGTTCCAATCGATCCAGAAGGCGTCGGAAGGGCCGCCATGCGACAAAAGATAGAAGACCTTCTTCTCCGCCGCGCTTCCCGGCGAGGCCAGCGCCAGGCCTATCATCGCCGCCGCGGCGGCCGCCAATCCTCGTTTCGTCATTGCAAGCATTCGTCCCTCCTCCAGCTCTTGTTCCTCCACCGTCATTGGTCGGCCGCGACGGTACGGTCTTTCATTCGGCGTCGGGCCGAAGCCCGTCTTGGCGCCCGCGCTCTGTCGGCCACATGGCCTGCCTCGGAAAGCGCAAGCCTCAGCCATCCGGCCGCGGGCTTCCGGGAAAATTCATCCCGCTCCTCCCGCGGCGTATTCGCGCGATGATGAGATTTGATAATTTTGAGCCGATCGTCAAGATGAAATTTGATCTCTAATGAGGCCAATTGAAGAGCCGAAGATTGCCGCTCTGGCTCACTTTAGCGAAAATATGGCCAAAACGCTAGTCTTTCTATCCTCGCGCGGCCTTGACGTCGGTTCGAATATGGATACGATCACATCAAAATACATCATCAAAGCTGAGGTCAGATGATGATTTCGGGGCTTTGCGCTGCTAGGGACCTGACGTGGCGCGTTCCGCGCCGTTTCCGGTTGCTCCCATTCGTGATTGCGCGTCGGTCATAAGATGACGGATCAAACGCTCTCCGAGAGACCGGCCAAAATCCGGTCCACCCTCGTCGACGTCGCCCGCGAAGCCGGCGTGTCGCCGGCCACGGTCGATCGCGTCTTGAACAATCGCGCCGGCGTACGCAGCCGCACGCGCGAGATCGTCATCGATACGGCGCAGAGGCTCGGCTACATTTCCGAGCCCGCCGCGTTCTCGCCCGCAGCCGGCGGCGCGAAATTGCGGCTCGACTTCGTCCTGCCGATGGGCACCAACGCCTTCATCAAGATGCTGCATGCGCAAATCGAGCAGCAGGGCGCGGCGCGGCCCGATCTCGACGTGCGCGTTGCGACGATCGAAGGCTTCAATCCCGATTCGCTCGCCCGCGCGCTCTACGGCCTCGCCGGCAAGACGCGCGGCGTCGGCGTGATTGCGCTCGATCATCCGACGGTGCGCGAGGCGATCCGCGCGTTGTCGGCCGGCGGCGTCAAGGTCTTGACTCTCGCTTCCGACATCTCGCACGTGCCGCGCGTCGCCTATGTCGGCATTGACAATCGGGCGGCCGGGCGCGTCGCCGGGTACATTCTCGGCAGGTTTCTTGGGAGCGCTGAGCGGAAGAAAGTGGCGCTCTTTGCCGGCTCCCTCTCGTATCGCGGCCACGAAGAGCGCGAGATGGGTTTTCGCCACATCCTTGCCGAGGAGTTCGCCAATCTGGAAGTGGTCGAGCTGCGCGAGGTCAAGGACGATTTCGAAATGGCCTTCGTCGAAGCGAGCAATCTCCTCGACCGTCATCCCGATATTGCCGGCATCTACAATATCGGCGCCGGCGCCGAGGGCATCGCGCGCGCCTTGCGCGACAGAAATTGCGCAAAAAACGTCGTCTTCGTCGGCCACGAATTGAGCGCGGCCAGCCGGGCGCTCCTGCTCGAGGGAACGCTTGATGCGGTGATCGACCAAAACCCGCGGGTCGAAGCGCGGGAGGCGTTGAACATTTTGACTCACAGCGTCCGAGGCGCGCCGTACGAATATCATGGGCCGCGGCTGCAGATCATTTGCAAGGAGAATCTTCCGGAAATTTGACGGCGAAGCCGGCAGGAAGGATCGGCGTTCGAGCCAGATGAGGCTGAACGTTTTCGGGCGACAGCGAGGTGCACCATCCGCGAGCCGCGCTGCTCATGAACGAAGAGCGCGAGCCGCAGGCGAGGCGCTGGATATTTGCGCCCCCGGCCGGATCGCGCCTGCCTCATTTCGGGCTTGCGCAGCGTTTTTCCCGGGCCTATTGTCTGGACAACCGGATGTCCGGCTGGCACAGCATGATGCATATGCACAAAGTCGACGACGGGCGGCCGCTCTACCGCCGATTGTCGGACGATTTGCGCGGCGAAATCGCGGCGATGAGGCCTGGCGACAAAATCGCCAGCGAACCGGAGCTCGCCCAACGCCTCAATGTCAGCCGGTTCACCGTGGCCAAGGCGATCGAAGGTCTGGTCGACGAGGGCTTGCTTGTCCGCCGCCAGGGCAAAGGCACCTATGTCGCGGCGGAGCCTCTGAAACGGTTGCCGGGGCAATTGCGCAGCTTCACCGATTCGGTCGTCGCGGCCGGCCGGCGGCCGCGTAGCCAGCTCATCGCTTTCGGCCCGGCCGAGCCGAGCCCGGACTCGCCGTTTCCGGCTGGCGAAAGGTTGGTCCGGCTGGATCGCCTCCGCTTCGCGGACGGCGCGCCGGTCGCAATCCATCGCTCGCTGCTTGCCCAATCGGTCTGCGACCAGCTCGGCTTGACGGCGGCGCTCGTCGCTCAGCCGAACTTCTCCCTCTATCGCGAATTGGAGCGCGCCGGCCTCGTCCTCGATCATTGCGTCGAGGAGCTGACGGCGCGGCTGGCGCTGCCGCAGGAGCGCGAACTGTTGCGCCTAAGCGCGAACGGCGTCGTCATGGTGATCCAACGCCAGACCTATGGCGCTGACGGCCGGCTCTTGGATCGCGTCGCCGCGGTCCATGATTGCCGCCACTATAGCTACCAGGCCCTTTTGATGCGGCGTCCGCCTCGCGGGATTGCGCCCGCTTTGGCAAGCAGGGAGAGAGAAGATGGCGAAATTGTACCTGACGCGCGGCATTTCGGCCCTGGCTTTGGCCCTCGGCCTCGTCGCGTCCGCGGCCTGGGCCGCTGACAAAGCGCCCGTCGCGCTGATCATCGCCCAGGGCGGCCTCGGCGACCAGTCGTACAATGACCTCGCCGACAAGGGCTTCAAAAAAGCGCTCGGCGAGACGAAGCTCGAAGGCAAGGAGGTCGAATCGAAGGACGTCGTCGCGCAGGGCGAGAACATGTTGCGACGCGCCGCCGATGGCGGCTTCGGGCTCATCGTCGATCTTGAATATTCGCACGGCGACGCGGTGAAGACCGTGGCCAAGGACTATCCCAAGGTCGATTTCTCGATCCTCAATTTGGTCGAGCCGGGCGCTAACGTCGCCTCTGTCTTGTTCAAGGAGCAGGAGGGATCGTACCTCGCCGGCGCGCTCGCGGCGATGGTCGCCTCCGATCCCAAGATCAAGGGGATCGGACCGAAGCCGATCATCGGCGTGATCGGCGGCACCAAATCGGCCGGCATCGACAAGTTCATCGCCGGCTACATTCAGGGCGCGCACGACGTCGATCCGAAAGTCGAGGTCAAGGTCGCCTATTCGAACAATTTCGGCGATCCGGCGATCGGCCATCAAATGGCGAAGGCCATGTTCGACGAGGGCGCGAGCATCGTCTACCAGGTCGCCGGCGGCACCGGCATCGGCGTGATCCAGGCGGCCAAGGAGACCGGCCACTACGCGATCGGCGTCGATACGGATCAGGACGCGCTCGCCAAAGGGCATGTCCTTACCAGCATGATCAAACGGACCGATCTGGCCGTCGAGACGGTGATCAAGGATTACGCCGAAGACAAATTCCCGGGCGGCCAAACCGTGACGCTCGGTTTGAAGGAGGACGGCGTCGGCCTGTCGCCGATGACCTACACCAAGGACCTGATCCCCGCCGCCGATCTCGCCAAGATCGACGAGATGAAGAAGAAGATCATTGCGGGCGAGATCAAGGTCTGGGACGTCACCTCGCAAGGCTATCCGAGCTGGTGGCCGAAGTGAGGAGCGGCCTTTAAGCCCCTGGAACGCGAGCGGTGGCCAATCCTGCCGTCAGAATCGGCGCGCGCGGCGTCACCCGGCGCTTCGGCGCCGTCCTCGCCAATGACGCGATCGATTTTTCCGCCGTGCCGGGCGCGATCCGCGGCGTGGTCGGCGGCAACGGCGCCGGCAAGACGACGCTGATGCGCATCCTGCAAGGCCTCGAACAGCCGGACGAAGGCGCGGTAGTTCTCAACGACGAGCCGGTCACGCTCGCCGATCCCGCCGACGCCTTCGCCCGCGGCGTCGGCATGGTCCATCAGGAGTTCATGCTGGTCGACGAGCTGACGCTGCTCGAGAATCTCATCCTCGGGCGCGAACCGGTCGGCCCGGGCGGCGTCATCGATCGCGACAAGGCGCTCGACGAGGCGCGTCGGCTCGCTCTCTCCGCGGGGGTCGAATTGGATTGGGGTCTCAAAGTTTCAGAGGCGCCGGTCCATGTCCGGCAGATCGTTGAAATCCTGCGCCTGCTCTATCGCGGCGCGGACGTTCTGATTCTCGACGAGCCCACCGCCGTGCTCGCGCCGCAGCAGGTTCGCGACCTGCTCAACCTTTTGCGGCGCCTGCGCGACGAAGGCCGCACCATTCTGTTCATCAGTCACAAGCTCGACGAGGTGCTCACGGTCTGCGACGCGATCACGGTGCTGCGCGCCGGCAAGGTCGTCGCCAGCACAACGCCCGCCGAAGCCAATGCCGGCCGTCTCGCCGAACTGATGGTTGGCGAGACGGTCGACTTCCCGCGCCGCGTTCCGCAAACCCGCGCGGTCGAGGCGCCGCTGCTTTCGCTGCGCGGCGTCAAGGCGCTCGACTCGCGAGGCGTCGAGCGACTCGCCGGAATCGACCTCGATCTGCGTCCAGGCGAGGTCGTCGGGATCGCCGGCGTCAGCGGCAGCGGCCAAGATGAGATCGTCGCCGTGACGACGGGCTTGCGCCGCGCAGCCGCCGGACGGGTGACGATCGCCGGAAAGGATGCGACGTCCCTCTCGGTCGCCGCGCGCCGGGCGGCGGGGCTCGGCTATATCAGCGCCGACCGCGCCCATGAGGGCCTGTGCCTCGCCGAATCGATCGCCGCCAATGTCGTCGCCGGCCGGCACCGCGCCAGACCTTTCGCTCGCGGCGGTTTATTGCGGCCGAGGACGATCCGCGAGCATGCAAGGAAGGCGCTCGACAGATTCGGCGTCATCTATCGCGATTGCGGCGACGCGGCGCGCAATCTTTCCGGCGGCAATCAGCAGCGCGTCGTCATCGCCCGCGAACTCGATCGCCAGCCGCGTGCGCTGATCGCGGCCCAGCCGACGCGCGGCGTCGACATTGCCGGCGCGGCTTTCATTCATCGCCAGATCCTCGCCTTCGCCGCCAGCGGCGGCGCCGTGCTTCTAGTTTCGGAGGAGCTCGAAGAGCTGCTGACCCTCGCCGATCGCATCGTCGTGCTCCATCGCGGCGCGATCGTCGGCGAAGTCGCGGGCGCCGAGCGCAGCATCGGCCGGATCGGCCGGATGATGCTGGGAGAGGCGGCGTGAGCGCGGCGGCGACGGCAGGCGTCGTAAGATCGCCCCGTCGAGATTGGACTGCGCTCGTCGACGCGCTCGCTCCTTTCGCGGTCGCGCTGATCGTCGGCGCGATCCTCCTCGCCGCCACAGGGCGCAATCCGTTCGACGTCTATGGTTTGATGGCGCGCGAAGGATTTGGCGGCGCTGGCCGGCTCGAAGCGACGCTCACCGCGGCGACGCCGATTCTCTTCACCGCGATCGCCACCGCGGTGTCGTTCCGCGCCGGCATATTCAATGTCGGCGTCGAAGGCGTCTTCTATCTCGGCGGCATGGCCGGCGCGGTCGTCGGCTTCACGCTGACCTCCTTTCCTTCGCCGCTGCTCATTGTGGTTGAACTTGCCGCCGGCGCGCTGATCGGCGGCCTGTGGCTCGCCGCGCCGGCGCTGCTGCGCGCCCGGTTGCAGGTCGACGAAGTCGTCTCGACTTTGATGCTCAACTTCATCGCCGCCAACCTGACATTGTACCTGGTCAACGGCCCTTTTCTCGCGCCGGGCTCCGCCAATTCGGCGACGCCGATGATCGTCGAGGCCGGCTGGCTGCCGCGCATCGCGCCGCCCTCGACGCTGACCCTCGGCTTCGTCATCGCGCTCATCCTGCTTGCTCTCTACGCGCTCTGGGACCGGCTGACGCCGCTCGGCTTCGAAGCCCGACTCAACGGCCTCAATCCGCGCTTCAGCCGCGCCATCGGCATCGATGCGCCGCGGCTCATCCTCAAGGTGATGATCCTGTCCGGTGCGATCGGCGGCCTCGCCGGCAGCGCCCATGCGCTCGGCGTGACCCATCGCTTCGTCGTCGGCTTTTCGCCTGGCTATGGCTGGACCGGCCTCGCGGTCGCGCTGATGGGCCGCAATTCGGCCGTCGGCATGCTGATCGGCGCGATCGTGTTCGGCGCTTTGGACTCCGCCGGCACCACGGTCCAACTCTTCAGCGACATCCCGCTCGAGATCGTCGACGTGCTGCAAGGCGTCGTGACGATTTTCGCAGTCGTACGCTTCGGGCGGCTGCGTGGCCGGCGGAGCGCGCGATGATCGACTATGTGCTCGCCGCCGCGGCCTTGCTGACCACGCCGCTGCTGCTTACCGCGATCGGCGGCCTGATCAACCGGCTCGGCGGCATCGTCAATCTCGGCCTCGAAGCCATGATGCTGACCGGCGCCTATGTCGCGCTGGCTATGTCCTCGGCGACGCAATCCTGGCTTGTCGCGCTTCTTGCGGCTTTGGCCGCCGGCGGCGCGGTCGGATTGCTGTTCTCGCTCGCCGTAACGCGCTTGGAAGCCAATGAAATCGTCGCCGGCGTCGGCTTGAACGTCGCGACAGCCGGGCTGATCGGCTTCATCCTCAAGGACTACTACCATAGCTCTGGTACGATCCGATTGCCCGACGTCGTGATGCTGCCGCGGATCGTTCTGCCTGGGGTGGCGCAAATCCCGATCGCCGGCGCCATCCTTTCAGGAAAAGACCCGCTGACCTGGCTGTCCTGGGCTCTCGTGCCGATCACGGCCTTCGTCTTGTCGCGGACGCGCGCCGGCCTGCGCCTTCGGGCGGCGGGCGCGGCGCGGGAGGCGGCGACGGCGCTCGGCCTGCGGCCGCTGGCGATCAGGGACGCCTCGACGATTGTCGCGGGCGCGCTGGCCGGACTCGCCGGCGCGCAACTCTCGATCGGCGTGGTCGGCGTGTTCAGCGTCGGCATGTCCGGCGGCCGCGCCTTCATCGCCCTCGCCGCCTTCTATTTTGGCCGCAACCGGCCGGGCCTGACCGCGGTCGGCGCGGCCCTGTTCGGCCTCTTCGACGCGATCCAGATCTATCTGCAAGGCCGCGGCGTCGCGCCGGAGCTCATGCAGATGCTGCCCTATATCGTCGTGCTCGTCGTCCTGACCGCTATTGGCGTCGGCGAACGCAAGCGACGCCTGCTGCAAGGAGTTTAGGCGATGGAAGCCGCGGGCGAGACGGCCTTGATCCTGATCGACGTCATCAATTCGTTCTATGCGCCCGGCATGCCCAACTATTATCCGGAGGCGGCGGCTACGCTCGACCCGCTTCGCAAGCTCCTCGCTGCGGCGAGAGCCGGCGGCAAAATCGTCGTCCACGCGGTCGAACGGCATTATCCCTCCTTCGACGACTTCGAATGGCGAAAGCTGCCGAAACATCATTTTATCGGCGACGACGACGCAGCTTTCGTCGAAGGCTTCGGCCCGGAAGGGTCGCGCGAGATCGTCGTGCCGAAGCGCCGCTACAGCGCGTTCTTCGCGACGGATCTGGCCCTGTTCCTCAACGAGCAGCGTGTGCGACGGCTGGTCGTCGGCGGCGTGAAGACAAATGTCTGCATCCGCGCCACGATCCAGGATGCTTTCGCAAACGGATTTGAGGTTCTGTTGCCGCGCGAGGCGACCAATTCCAATCGGCCGCATCTCGCCGCCGCCTCTCTCGAAGACGTCGAGCGCTATTTCGGCAGGGTCGTCACGCTCGATGAAGCGCTGAAGGCGCTGGCATGACGCGCATCGCGATTTCCGGCTACGCCAGCCTCGATTATGTCGTACAGCTCGCCGCCCCGCCGCAGCCGAGCCGCACCGTCGCCGTGACGAGCCGCGCCGACGCGTGGCCGCGGCCGGGCGGCAGCCCGATCTATATCGGCGCCGCCATTCGGCGGGCGGGCGGCGCCGACGTCTCGTTGATCACTTGGGTCGGCGCGGACGTCGCTGGCTCCGATTACATCCGCCGCGTCGCAGCGCTTGGCCTTTCCACCGAAGGCGTCGAAAGGAGTCTCTCGGGTCATACGCCGATCTGCATTCTCGCCTATGACCCTTCCGGCGCTTCATATTGTCTCTATGAAGCCTCCGCCTCGACAGGGGCCGGCTACAATCCGGTCCAAGCGGCGATGATGGAGGCGGCGGATTGGATCTGCTTGACAGTTCAGCCGGCTTCCGCGGCTCGCGCGGCGTTGGCGCGGATTTCCGACCGGCAACGCCTGGTATGGGCGGTGAAGGGCGACCCGGACGCATTCCCGGAAGACTTGCGTCGCGATCTGGCCGCGCGCGCGGATCTCGTCGTTCACAGCGAGGGCGAACGCGACTTCGTCGCGCCCTTTCTCGCCGCCGCGCCCGGCCGGCCTGACCGTCTGGTCGTCGAGACGCAGGGCGCGGCCGGCGCAGCGCTGACGATGGGCGGCCGAATGCTCTACGCGCCGCTCGACAAGACCAAGCGCGTAGCGGCGAACGATCCGACCGGCGCAGGCGACACGTTTGTCGGCGGTCTGATCGCTGCTTTGATCGTCAGGCGAGATCCGCTTGCCGCGCTGCGCGCGGGAGAGGCGGCGGCGCGAGAGATGTTGATCGCGCGCCACAAGAAAACGATCTGGGGAGTTGAGCGATGACGAGGTCGGCATGGTATATCGGTTGCCGGGCGGACGAAATCGGCGACTCGGCGATCCTGGTCGGCGATCCCGGCCGAATTCCGCGCCTCGCCCGGGCGCTCGACCGGCCACAGATGCTGGACGAGAGGCGCGGCCTTCGCGCCGTCACCGGCTGGCGTGGCGAGAGGCGAATCACCGCCGTGGCCTTCGGCATGGGCGCGCCGATTGCGGCCATCGTTCTGCACGAACTTCGCGATCTTGGCGTGCATACGTTCTTGCGGATCGGAACGGCGCAAGTCATGCCGCCCGCCGCGCTCGGCGATTTCGTTCTCGCCGACGCGGCGATGCGGGCCGAGGGCGCCTCATTGACCTACGCCCAGGCCGGCTATCCGGCGGCCGCCGATTTCGACCTCAACGCGGCCTTGCGCGCGCGCCTCGGCCGCAGCCGCCGCGCCTGGCGGGCCGGCGTGTTTGCGACCTATGACGGATTCTACAGCCAGATGTTCGCGCTGAACGACGGCCAGCGCCGCGCCATTGAAGGCCTTCGGCAGGACCTGCTGCGCCATCGCATCTTGGCGATGGATATGGAGACGTCGGCCGTGCTGACAATTGGGCGGCTGCTCGGCGCGCGCGCCTCCAGCTTTTGCATGGGTACGGTCGACGGCCTCACCCAGGCGACGCTTCCGCCGAGCGACCAGGCGACGCGCGAACAGGAAATGTTCGACATCGCGCTTGACGTGCTCGCCGCTTTGGCGGCGCCTGCCGAGGATTAACTCGCCGTGGATACGCTGATCGACCGCTATTTCAAGACGCTGGCGGACCGCCTGGAAGCCGTGCGAACCGGCGAGGCCGCTTCGATCGACCAAGCCGCGTCTGTCTGCGCCGAGACGGTCGCGCGCGGCAAGCTGGTCTTCACGTTCGGCACCGGTCACGGCGCGCTGCCTGCGCTCGAGACTTTTCCGCGCACCGGAACGATCGTCGGCTTTCGCCCGATCGTCGAGAGCACGATGATCTCCTTCCATCGCGTCTGGGGCGACATGGGCGCGCGGCAATATCGCTTCATCCATGCGGTCGAAGGCTACGGCAAGGCGATCTTGAGCGCGCACCGGCTCGATCCCGAGGATGCGATGATCCTGTTCTCGCATTCCGGCGTCAACGCGGTGATCCTCGACATCGCCCTCGAGAGCAAAGCGAAAGGCCTGAAGGTGATCGCGGTCACCTCGCTGCCGCATTCGCAAGGCGTCCCCTCGCGCCACTCGTCCGGCAAACGTCTCTTCGAAATCGCCGACGTCGTCATCGACACGCATGCGCCGTTGGCCGACGCTTCCCTCGCCATCGACGGATTGGAGCATCCGGTCGGGGCGAGTTCGACCAGCGTCACGATCGCGATCGCGCATGCGATTGTCGCCGCAACCGCGGAGAAATTGATGGCGCGCGGCGTCAAGCCGATGGTGATGGTCAATCCCAACACCGCCAATCGCGCCGAGGCCAATCGCGTCAACGACGCCAATTATGAAGCGCTCTGGCGCCGTCTCGCCGACCGCTGAAAAGCCGCCGTCCGCCAAACAACGAACTGAGTTCGAACGCCCCTCGGCTCATGAGGCGGGCGGTTCTACGCAAAATCAGAGATCGGTCGGTCCACAGAGGGCGACCTGGGGCAAATGACGTTTATAAGCAAATTGATGATTTTTATAGATGTGGTGTGAGCGGAGATAAAGCGCGGATTACGGATTGACTTAGATTTCTATATCAACGTATAATTTTCATATAAACCTCGTGGTGGGAAATGCCGCTAAAGGAGAGCCGCGACCTGGCGCCGTCCGGGGCAGACCAGAGTCCGCCGCTGGCGGGATTGGTCGTCCTCGACTTCGCCCAATTTCTGGCGGGACCGTCCTGCGCCTTGCGCCTCGCCGATCTCGGCGCCGACGTCGTCAAGATCGAGCGGCCGCAAGGCGGCGACCTCTGTCGCCAACTCGCCATCGCCGATCAGGTGTTCGACGGCGACAGCGCGCTCTTCCACACGATCAATCGGAACAAGCGCAGTTTCGCCGCCGATCTGAAGAGCCCCGCCGATCTCGCGCTGGTGAAGAAGCTGATCGCGCGCGCCGACGTGATGATCCATAATTTCCGGCCCGGCGTGATGGAGCGGCTCGGGCTCGGCTACGACGCGGTTTCCGAGATCAACCCACGGATCGTCTATGGCGCCGTGACCGGCTATGGCGCCAGCGGACCCTGGCGCGACAAGCCAGGTCAAGATCTGCTCGTCCAATCCCTGTCGGGCCTAGCGTGGCTTTCCGGCGACGCCGATCAAGGTCCGGTGCCGGTCGGCGTCTCTGTCGCCGACATCCTGACCGGCGCGCATCTCGTTCAAGGCGTGCTCGCCGCCCTGGTGCGTCGGGGCGTCACCGGCAAAGGCGGAAGGGTCGACGTCAATCTGATGGCTTCGGCGCTCGACCTCCAGTTCGAGCCGCTCACCGCCTATCTCAACGCAAAATCCGGCCAGCCCCGGCGCTCGCGCGTCAGCAACGCGAACGTCCATACGGCGGCGCCCTACGGCATATACGCGACGGCCGACGGCCATCTGGCGCTAGCCATGACGCCGATCGGCAAGCTGGCGGACCTGCTGCCCTGCGAAGCGCTGCGCGCCTATGCCGACCCCGCGACCTGGTTCCGCGATCGCGACGCGATCAAGCAAATTATCGCCGACCTTTTGCGCACCCGGCCGACCGCCGAGTGGCTGGCGCGGCTCGAACCTGCCGACATCTGGTGCGCCGACGTGCTCGACTGGCCGCATCTCGAGGCGCATCCCGGATTTCAAGCGCTCGACGCCGTCCAAGAGATCGTCAGTTCGGGCGGCGCGGCGATGCAGACGACCCGCTGTCCGATTCAGATCGATGGCGCGATTTTGAAATCCAAACGCGGCGCGCCTCGGCTCGGCGAGCATACGGCCGAGGTGCTCGCGCAATTCGGCTTGAACGCGGCCGATCGGAGAGCCGGATGATCGCCGAGCAATATTTCGAAGATTACACGATCGGTTTTTCCCGCCGCTCCTTCGGCCGGACGATCACCGAGGCGGACATCGTCCTGCATGCCGGCCAGACCGGCGATTTCTTCCCGCACCATATGGACGCCGAATGGTGCGCGACGCAGGATTTCAAGCAGCGCATGGCGCATGGCACGCTCGTCTTCAGCGTCGGCATCGGCATGACGGCGAGCACGATCAATCCACGCGCCATGTCCTATGGCTACGATCGCCTGCGCTTCCTCAAGCCTGTCTTCATCGGCGACACGATCACGGTCAGCGCCACGATCAAGGAGAAGCGCGACCATCCCAAGCGCCGCGGCTTCGGCGTCGTCGTCGAGGCGATCGAAATCGTCAATCAGCGCAACGAGCCGGCGCTCGTCTGCGAACACCTTTATCTCGTCGAGCGCAGGAGGCCTGCGCCAGCGTAGCCGCTCTTCGGCGAAAGGCGAACAAGTCCGCGACGACTGGATCAACCCCGGGAGGAAACGATGAACAGCTTAGTCAAATGGACCGTGGCCGCGGCGATGAGCGCGGTCGCCGCAGCGCCGGTCCTCGCCGCCGATACGTACGGCTTTTCGAATGTCGGCTTGAGCTTTCCTTTCGCGGCGGCGATCGCCAAAGGCTTCCAGGACGCGGCCAAGCAGGCCGGCGTCAACGCGGTCGTGCTCGACGCCAAGAACGACGTTCAGAAGCAGGCGAACGATATCGACGACCTCATCGCGCAGAGGGTCAAAGGCATCGTGATCATGCCGCTCGATTCGACCGTCGCCCAAGGCTGGGTCGACAAGGTCGCGGCCGCCGGCATTCCCGTCGCCTCGGTCGGCTCGCAGATCGGCGATCCCAACAAGCGCGCAATCAAGGACGTGTACCCGAAGCTGGTCGCCGTCGTCACCCAGGACGAGATCGCCGCCGGCAATCGCGCCGGCGAGCTGGCGCTCAAGCTTCTGCCGCAAGATCGGCCGGCCAAGATCGCCATCATCGAAGGCCAGGCCGGCTTCTCCGAGGTCAAGCAGCGCAGCCAGGGCTTCCTTGAGGCGCTCGACAAGGCCAAAGCCAAGTATCAGATCGTCGCCTCCCAGCCGGGCGACTGGACCGCGGAGAAGGGCGAGGCCGCCTGCCAGAACATCCTCTCCGCTCATCCGGACGTCGACCTCTTCTTCAATCAGGCGGACGACATGGTCGTCGGCTGCGCTCGCGCGGTGAAAGCGGCCGGCTCGAAGGCGAAGCTCATCGGCTTTGGCGGCTCGAAGCTTGCGATCGCCGCGATCAAGGACGGCTCGGTCGACGGCACGGTTTGCTACAAGCCGGAAGAGCTCGGCCATTTGGCGTTCCAGGCGGTCTACGAAGCGGCGACCGGCAAGAACGTCCGTCACCATGAATTCATCACCTACGACACGCCTGGCGTCGCCAAGGCCAATATCGACCAATGTGTCGGGCAGTGGTGATCTGAAATCGAGCTTAGGGCCGTGGACGCGCCGCTGCTCCAATTGCGAAAGGTCGAAAAGACTTTTCCGAACGGTACGGTCGCCTTGAGAGGCGTCGATTTCGACGCCTATGCCGGCCGCGTCCACGGCCTGCTCGGCGCCAACGGCGCCGGCAAATCGACGCTGATCAACATCCTCTCCGGCGCGGCGCCGGCGTCGCGCGGGACGATCGTCTGGCGCGGCAGAGAGGTCGCGTTCAAGACGCCGGCCGAGGCGAACGCGGCCGGCATCGCCACGATCCATCAGCACATCCCGCTGGCCCCGACCTTGTCCGTGCTCGAGAATATTTTCCTCGGGCGAAGCGGAATGTGGCGGCATAATCCCGGCGAACGGATCCGCTTCGAAGCATTGTGCCGCGACGTCGGCTACGCAATCGATCCCGACGTCCTGGTCGCCGATTTGCCGATCGGCAAGCGGCAGATGGTGGCGATCATGCAGGCGCTGGGCGGCGGCGCCGATCTCATCGTCATGGACGAGCCGACCGCCTCTCTCGCCAATGAAGAACGCGAGATCGTCTACCAGGCCGTCCGCCGCCTCGCCGCGCAAGGCAAGGGCATTGTCTTCGTCTCGCATTTTCTCGACGAGGTCGTCGCTCTGACCGACCAGGTTACGGTGCTCAGGGACGGCCGCGAGGCGATGCGCGCCAAAACCAAGGATGTCGACGAGCGCGCCATCGCTGAAGCCATCGTCGGCAAGGCGGTCGCCACGCTCGATCATTTGCGCGAGGATCGCGCAGTCGTAACCGGGCCCGAACTGCTCATCGTACGCAATCTCGCCTCCGGCGACAAGCTTCGTCCGGTCAGCCTTCAGGTGCGCAGAGGCGAAATTGTCGGCCTTGCCGGTCTGCTCGGCGCCGGCCGCAGCGAGTTGTTGCTTGCGGTTTTCGGCGCGGACCGGCATGCGACCGGCGAGGTTATGCTCGACGGAGAGCCCTTGCCGCGAAGCACGGCTGGCGCGGTCAGAGCCGACGTTGCGCTCGTACCAGAGGATCGCAAGACGCAGGGGCTGATCCCCGGCTTCGAAATTTGGCGGAATATCACCTTGCCGCATCTCGACGACACGGCTTTTGGCCGCCTGCTGACGCGCCGAGAGACGGAATGGGCGCGCGGCGCGGCGGCGATCGAAAAGCTGCGCATCAAGGCGCCGTCGCCCGAAACCGTGGTCGACGAGTTGAGCGGCGGCAACGCTCAGAAAGTGACCGTCGCGAAATGGCTGTTCGGGGCCGTGAAGCTGCTGCTTCTCGACGAGCCGACCGCCGGCATCGATGTCGGCGCCAAGGCCGACATTCTGGCGCTGACGCGCCGCCTCGCCGAATCCGGGGTCGGCGTCATCATCGTCTTTTCGGAGTTCGAGGAGCTGCTCGCGGTCTGCGACCGGATCCTCGTCATGCGCGACGGCGCCATCGTCGCGGAGCGCGCGGCTTCGGCGACGTCGGAGCACGAGCTGGTCCTGCTCGCCGGCGGTCGCGGCGCACGAGGCGAGCGCGCCGCGCATCCGATTCACTGAGTCAAAGGTATGACCACGAAGGACTGGCGTCGGTATTTCGGGCTTCGCGAAGCGGGCGTCTATTACGCGCTGCTCCTGCTGATGGCGATCATCGGCCTCGTCACCGCATCGTCCAGCGGAGCAAACTATTTCAGCGCCGCCAATCTCACCAACATCCTGTACCAAGCTTCGCTGGTCGGCATGATGGGCGTCGCGATGACGGTGATCCTGATCACCGGCAATTTCGATCTCTCGGTCGCCTCCGTCGCGGCGCTTTCCGGCGCTGTGCTGATCAGCCTCGCCGGCGCGCTCGGCTTCTGGCCGGCCGCCGCGGTCGCGATGCTGATCGCGATCGGCGTCGGGCTCTTGAACGGCGCGATCGTGCAGCTCCTCGGCATCAATGCTTTCATCGTCACGCTGGGCACGCTGACCGCCATCCGCGGGCTGGTCCTCATCGTCACCAACAGCCGGTCTCTGATGATCGAGGACCCGGCGGTCAAGGCGCAGATGGTCGCGTTCGAAGGCGGTCGTGCGCCGATACAAGCTGCGCTGTTCGTCATCGGCGGCCTGCTCGTCGCCGGCGCGGCCTATGCGCGCTTTCGCCAAAAAAAGGACAAGACAGCGACGCCATGGGGAGCGGCGATCGGCGGCGTCGCCCTGATCGGGCTCGGCTTGCTCGGCGGACCGAGCCTGAGCGTCGCCAAACCGGTCGTCTACACCGCCGTCTATACGCTCGTTGTCTGGTTCGTGCTCGGCTTTACGACGATCGGCCGGCGCGTCTATGCGGTCGGCGGCAATTCCGAGGCGGCGCGGCTCTCCGGCGTCAATGTCGGCCTCTATAAGATGGCGGCCTTTGTCCTGTGCAGCGGCACGGCCGGCTTTGCCGGAATTTTGTTCGCCTCGCGGCTCGGCGCAATCAATCCGACCGCGCTGCAAGGAGCGGAGTTGACCGTCATCGCCGCAGCGATTCTCGGCGGGACGTCCCTGTTCGGCGGCGCCGGCAGCGTGGTCAAGACCCTGGTTGGCGCTCTCTTGCTCTTCGCCTTGGCCAATGGGTTCAATATTCTCGACCTCGGCGCGAACTATCAGGGCCTGATCGAAGGCACGGTGGTCGTCGCTGCCGCGGCGATCTATACCGTCGGCGGCGCGCGCCGACGCCGGGCCTGAACAGCCGCCAGCGTTCGAGGCGGAAATGAGGTATGCTCTGGCGCGAGCCGGATCAGGCTTGCGCAAGGATCGAGGGAGATGACGGACAGGGTTCTGAGCATCGAGGAAAGGCGGAGCAAATACGCTGTTCCGGCGCTCGAAAAGGCGCTCGACATCATCGAGTACCTTTCTGATCAAGCCGTGCCGATGACCCAGGCGCAGCTTGGCCGCGCGCTCGGCCGGCAACCTGGCGAATTGTTCCGCATGCTGACGGCGCTGGAGACGCGCGGCTATCTGCGGCGCGACGCGGTGACGGGCGGTTACGCTTTGACGCTGAAACTGTTCGAGCTCAGCCGCACCCATTCGCCCTATGAGGAGCTGCTGCGCGCCGCGCAGCCGATCATGCGCCGCCTCGCCGACGAGGTCCGCGAGACTTGCCATCTCAGCGTCCTGCATCGCGACAAGATCCTCGTCCTTGCGCAAGAAGAGAGTCCGAAGCCGGTGCGGCTTTCGATTGAAGTCGGCTCGTTGCATTCGCCGCTCTCCACCGCCTCGGGGCGCATCCTGCTCGGGGCGATGGAGAAGGGCGATCGCGACGCGTTCCTTGAACGCGCGACGAACTTCTCCTCGCGGCCCGAGGAGGAGCGCACAGCCTTCCTTAATCGCGTCCACGCGGTTCAGTCGCGCGGTTACGAGATTGTCGAAGGCGAGCGTTTCGTCGGCGGGCTCGATCTTGGCGTGCTGATCGGCGGGACGTCGTCCGCGGTGCGAGCGGCTCTGGTCATCGCCACCCTGAAATACGCCGACGGGCCCGACATGGAGGCGATGTTGCCTTCCCTGCGCCAAGCGGCGGCGGCGATCGCCGAACAGGCGGGACTCACAACCGATCGAGGCGCGCCATGACCGAGACGATCCGCATCGCCGTTCGCAAGTTTCCGCCGTTCGAGACGGCGATCGTCAGGCAGTTCGGGGATTTTGTCCGCGCCTCCGGCGTCGACGCGCGGGTCGAGATCGAAGCCTTTGATCTCAACCCGCTGCATGAACGCCTGTTCGAGCGTCAGGCTCTGAGGAAGGGCGAGTTCGATATCGCCTTCCTCTCGACCGACTGGGTCGCCGAGGCGCATCAGGTCGGCGCGCTCGCTGATCTGACCCCGTATCTCGAGCGCGCCCCGATTCCCGATTTTCCCGACGCCTGGAGCCCCTCGCTGCTCAAGCTGCAACAATTCGACGGCGGATTCTGGGGCATGCCGTACCATGACGGGCCGCAATGCCTGATCTACCGCAAGGATCTGTTCGACGCGGCCGGGCTCGCGCCGCCCAGGACTTGGGAGGAATTCGTCGCCGTCGCGCGCAAGCTTCACGCTCCCGAAGCGGGGCGGTACGGAACCGTGCTCGCTCTCTATCCGGACGGCCATAACAGTTTCTATGATTTCTGCGTTCATGTCTGGACGCGCGGCGGCGAGCCGTTCAGCGAGGACGGACGTCCGGACCTCGTGAGCAACGAGGCGATCGCCGCCTTGGATTTCATCCGCGGACTGGCGGCGGACGCCGACGCCATGGCGCCGAATCCGCGCGAGCTCGACAGCGTCAAATCCGGCCTGATGTTCTGCGAGGGCAAGATCGCGCTGATGACCAACTGGTTCGGCTTCGCCGCGCTCGGCGACAGCGTGGACGGACCGGTCAAGGGCAAGGTCGACGTCGCGCCGCTGCCTTCGTCCGGCGGCCGCAGCGTGTCGCTCAACGTCTTCTGGATGCTGACCCTCGCCTCCGGTTCGCGCCGTCCCGAACTCGCCTGGGCCTTCATGCGCCATGCGGCGAGTCCGCCGATGGACCTCCTGACGACGAAAGAGGGCGCGATCGGCGTTCGCCGCTCGACCTGGAGCGACCCGGACGTCAACGCGCAAATACCGTACTATGGCAAGCTCGACATGCTGCATGGATTCGCCCGCGAATTGCCGCGCCATCCTCGCCTCGCCGACTTCGCGCATGCGATCGACGAGATGCTGAGCCAAGCGCTAACCTCGGCGACGCCGAGCCGCGATCTCCTCGTCGAAGCCGAAGCGCAGATCAAGGGTTTGCTGGCATGACTATTCCGCCTCTCCGCCAGGAATGGCCCAAGCCGTCGGCGCCGAAGCCGATCGTCGTCATCGGGACGGGCGGGATCGTCAAGGACGCACATCTGCCCGCGTACCGGCGGGCCGGCTTTCCGGTCGCCGGGCTCTTCGATATCGATCGCGGAAAGGCCGAGGCGCTCGCCGCGCAATGGGGCGTTCCGAAAGTGTTCGACAGTCTCGGCGACGCGGCGCGCCAGGACGGAATCGTCTTCGACATCGCCGCGCCCCCCGTCGCGCATCGCGACATTCTGGCCGCGCTGCCGGAAGGCGCGGCCGTGCTGATTCAGAAGCCGATGGGCATGGATCTCGACGAAGCGACGGCGACGCTGCGGCTCTGCCGAGAGCGGCGCTTCAAGGCGGCGGTGAACTTCCAGCTCCGCTTCTCGCCGATGATGCTGGCGACGCGCGACGCTCTCGCCAAGGGGCTGCTCGGACGATTGATCGACATCGAAGTTCATCTCAATCTGGTCACGCCATGGGGCTTGTTTCCGCATCTCAGGGTCAATCCGCGCGTCGAGATCGTGTCGCACTCGATCCATTATCTCGATCTCATCCAGAGCCTGGTCGGCCTGCCGAAAGGCGCTTTCGCGCGTACCTATCGGCATCCGTCCAGCGACCTTGCCGATACGAGGACGACGGCGATCCTGGACTATGACGATGATCTGCGCGTCGCGCTCAGCATCAATCACCATCATGATTTCGGCCGCAGGTTTCAGGACGCGACTTTCCGGTTCGAAGGCGATTCCGGCGCGGCGATGGTCAAGCTCGGGCTGTTGCTGAACTATCCGGAAGGCGAGCCGGACGAATTGTGGATCGCGAAGAAGGGCGAAGAGCCGGAGCAGGTTCCGCTGGCGGGCCGCTGGTTTCCTGACGCGTTCATCGGCGTGATGGCCAACCTGCAGCGCTATGTCGCCGGCGAGGACGCGATCTTGGAGACGTCGGTCGAGAGCGCCTGGCGTACGATGGCCATCGTCGAGGCGTGCTACCAATCGCGCTCGATCGCCGGCGCCGGGATCGAAGAGCCGCCGATCAACTGAGGCGAGCTTCCCTCTCCCTTCGAGAGATGGGAGATAGGATGAAATCGTACCTCAGTACGGCGTAGTCGTGGTCGACGACTTTCCCGTCGACATCCGTACCGGCGGTTCGACGCTCTAGTTGGCGAATCAGCGAGTCCTTCACGCCGAACACGGCATCCGAATCGAGATATTTGTCGCCGTCGATGAATACATGCGTGACCAGCCTCTCGTAGCCGGGCGCTGAAATCATGAAATGGACGTGAGCCGGGCGATAGGGATGACGTCCCTGCGCGCGCAGCATATCGCCGACCGGCCCGTCGTCGGGGATCGGATAGAAACTCGGGACGATCGTCCAGAACCAGAAACGGCCGGCGACGTCGGCGCGAAGACGAGCGCGCAACGCCGTTGCGCCGCCTTGTTCATAGCGCTGGACGTCGTAATAGCCGTCCTTGTCGCTGTGCCAGACGTCGATGAGCGCGCCCGGCAGGGGCGCGCCGCCGAGGGCGCTGACCGAGCCCTCGACGAAGAGCGGCTCGCCCGCCATGCCCGGCGAAATGTCGGCGCCCAGCGCCGCATCCGGCGCGTTCTCGACGAAGAACGGGCCGAGCACGGTCGTCTCTGTCGCGCCTTGCGGCAGGCGATGATTGATCGCGTCGACCAGCATCGAAGCGCCGAGCGTATCGGAGAGGAGAATGAACTCCTGGCGCGTCTCGCTGCATTTTTTGCCGATTTCGGTGAGAAATTCGATCGCGGCGCGCCATTCTTCGAAGCTCGGCTCGATCTCGCGGATGAAGCCGTGCAGGTGGCGAACCAGCGCTTCGGATATTTGCCGCACGCGGGGATTCGCGGCGCCTTGCAACCGCTCGAGAACCGCGGCGGTGATTGTATGTTCGTCGAAATTGCGCATGGACGGCGTTTCCTATGCTCCGTCATCGCGCGCGCGAAGCGTCGTTAGGGCTCTTCGCAATGACGGTTTCACTACCAGAATTCCGGCACGGGCACAGGTTCGCGCGCTTTCGGCGCGAGCGCGGCGAAGGCGCTGCGGTGATAGATCAGCGGCGGGCGGTCGCTCGAATCCATGTGATCGATGGCGCCGATGAACAGCGTGTGGTCGCCGCAATCGACCTCGTTGGCGACGCTCGCGCCGATCCGCGCCGCGCAATTTTCCAGCAGCGGCGTCTCGCCGACGCGATGGAAGCGCGGTTCGACCCGGCGCGATTTCTTGCCGGCGAAATAGAGGGCGAGGTCCTGCTGGTCGGCGCCGAGAATGTTGACGCCGAAGCGGCCGGCGCGCCGGATCATGTCATGGGTATGGGCGCGCTTGGCGATGGAGATCACGCAGAACGGCGGTTCGAATGAGCCGGACATGAAGGCGTTGGCGGTCATGGCGTGGGTCGCGCCGTCGGAATCGACGGTGACGAGGGTGACGCCGGTCGCGAAGGCGCCCATTGTCCGTCGGAACAGATGCGGGTCGATTTTGGGCTTGTCGCCGGCAGGCGAGGATTTGGGGGCATGACGCATAGTCGAGATGATAGCTGAACTTGTCAGGATCGGTGAGGCGGGCGGCGCGCCCGCATAGATGATCTATTTACATGAACAAAACGTTATATCGCGAATGCAAGAAAATCCAAATCCATGTTTCCGTGTTTTGGGGAATATCAAAGGGTTGGCGTGCAAAAAATTTGGAAAAAATTTCTGAACGCGGCGCCTCCCAATCTTCCTTCACATTCGGCTCGCGAGATTGTCTCGACGAATCGAAGGTACGTCAATCTTTTGTTCGCGTCGGGAGGCGAAGTGGGGCGTTAAGGCTTTGATGACGCGAGTTCTTTTCGAATCGAGCGCGATTCTCTTGGCGCCTCGCCAGAAATCACCGCGCGTCGTGGAAAATAATCCCCAACGTGCGCCGTTGGCCTGATCGCAATCGGCTGACGCCGTGGCGCATGTTGACCCGGTAATATCCTTTCGTCCCGCGCGCCGGCCGGTTATGGACCGCAAAGGCGACGGCGTCGCCTTGCCGGAGCGGGACGACTTCGACTCGGCTCTGCATGCGCGGGCGCTGCTCGGTCAACGTAAATTCTCCGCCGGTAAAATCGCGCCCCGGCTCGGATAGGAGGATCGCGACCTGAAGCGGAAAAGACAAGTCGCCGTAAAGGTCCTGATGCAGGCAGTTGAAATCGCCGGCGACGTACTGAAGCAGCAGCGGCGTCGGCCGGTTCTGGCCGGCGCGACGGCACAGGTCCAGGAACGCCGCATGCTCCTCCGGATAGCGCGTCTTATCGCCCAATCGCGCGCTCCATTCATTGGCGATCGGGCCGAGGCGCGGATAGAGCGCGGCGCGCAACTCGGCGACGAGCGTCGGCAGCGGATATTTGAAATAGCGGTACTCGCCTTTGCCGAAGCCATGCCGCGCCATGACGACGTGGCTGCGGAAATGCTCTTCGTGCGGGTACAGCGCCGCGATCGCCTCGCATTCCTCGCGCGTCAGCAGCTTGTCGAGAACCGCGCAGCCGTAAGCGTCGAGCTCTTCCGCCAGCGCGCGCCAGTCATAGCGCGCGACGCGCGCTTCCGCCGGCGCCGCGCCGGCCGATGCGTCTCTTGATTTCGCCAGCGCGCTCACGCCGCCTGCTCCTTGTCGAGCAACGCGCGCTTGCGCTCGACGCCCCAGCGATAGCCGCAAATGTCGCCGTCCTTGCGCACGACGCGGTGGCAGGGAATGGCGACGGCGATCTTGTTCGCCGCGATGGCCGAGGCCACGGCGCGCACCGATTTCGGCGCGCCGACGCGTTTGGCGATCTCGGCATAGGTCGTCGTCTCGCCGGCCGGGATTTTTTGCAGCGCCTCCCAGACGCGCTGCTGGAAGGCGGTGCCGCGCAAGTCCAGCGGCAGATCGAGGCCGAGCGCCGGCGCCTCGAGGAAGCCGACGACCTTGGCGACGAGTTTTTCGAAATCCTTGTCGCCGCCGATCAGGTTGGCCTTCGGAAAGCGGTCCTGCAGGTCGCGCGCCAGCGCCTCCGGATCGTCGCCGAGCAGGATGGCGCAGACGCCCTTGTCGCTGCGCGCGACCAGGATCGCGCCGAGCGAGCATTGGCCGATCGCGAATTTGATCTCGGCGCCGGCGCCGCCGCCGCGATACGCGGAGGGCGTCATGCCGAGCGCGTCCTTGGCCTTTTCATAGAAGCGGCTCGAAGCGTTGAAGCCTGCGCCATAGATCGCCTCGGTCACGCTTCGCCCATTGCTGAGCTCCTCGCGAACGCGTTTGGCGCGCTGGGCCGCGGCGTAGGCTTTCGGCGTCAGGCCGGTGACCGATTTGAACAGCCGGTGGAAATGCGACGCGCTCATCCCCGCCTTGGCGGCGAGCGTCTCGAGCCTGGGCGGCGTCTCGGCCTTCTCGATCCGCCGGCACGCTTCGGCGACAAGCGCCGCGTTGCGTTCGCCCGCCGGCGCTTCGTTCGGCCGGCACCTCTGGCAGGGCCGGAACCCCGCCTTCTCGGCCTCGGCCGGCGAAGCGTGAAACTTGACGTTCTGAGGCTTCGGCCGCCGCGACGGGCAAGTCGGCCGGCAATAGACCCCGGTCGTCGCCACCGAATAGACGAACGCGCCCTCCGCCGCCGGATCGCGGGCGAGCACGGCGGCCCAGCGCGGGTCGCGCTCGACGGGCGAGGCAGGGGCCTTGGCCGGCTTGGCGGCGGGAAATGCCATGACGAGGCTCATTATAGCGGGTCCTTTGGGCGATTGTTGTCCTGGAGATAGGCGCTCCAGGCGCGGGCCGCACTCCGGCTCTTGCTTTCAAATTCCCGCCCGACGGGCGACCCCCGACGGGCCGTCCCGCCCTCCGCCGTCATGGGCCGGGCTCGTCCTGCATAAGTCGGGGCATGACGGCAGAGGTCGCTGAGGCCCCCGCAGCGAAAGGGCGCCGAGGTGGAGAGCGCAATCCGTCATTGTTTGGAACGCACACCAGGCGCGCCGGGAAAAGAGGCTGTCAAGGGCGCGAAGCGCCGCTTCGCGGTCGAAGACCCTTGACAGCCTCTTTTCCCGGCGCATTCGGGCCAGCGTTCCAAACAATGACGGATTGCGCTC
>JAJPHH010000094.1 GCA_021325385.1 Alphaproteobacteria bacterium | reverse complement strand
CGCCGGCATGGCCGTTGCGCGCGGCTCTGAGCGCGTCGCGGCGATCCTCGTCGAGCCTGTCGAGCTTGTTCCAGACTTCGATCACCTTGCCGGCGCTAGGCGACACGCCGAGCTCCGCGAGAATCGCCGCGACGTCCGCGCTCTGCGCCTCGCTATCGGCATGAGAAATGTCGCGGACATGCAAGATGACGTCGGCCGCCAACACTTCTTCGAGCGTCGCGCGGAAGGCGGAGATGAGCATGGTCGGCAAGTCGGAGATGAAGCCGACCGTGTCGGAGAGGATCACGGCGCCGCCATGCGGCAGCTCGAGCGCGCGCATCGTCGGATCGAGCGTCGCGAACAGCATGTCCTCGGCGAGCACGCGCGACTGGGTCAGGCGGTTGAAAAGGGTGGATTTGCCGGCGTTCGTGTAGCCCACCAGCGCGACCACCGGATAAGGAACGTCGCTGCGGCTCGCCCGGTGTAGCGCGCGGGTCCGCTTGACGCTGTCGAGTTCGCGCTCGATTCGGATCATGCGCTCCTGGATCAGGCGCCGGTCCGTCTCGATCTGGGTTTCGCCAGGGCCGCCAAGGAAGCCGAAGCCGCCGCGCTGGCGCTCGAGATGGGTCCAGGACCGCACCAGGCGCGATTTCTGATAGGCCAGGTGGGCGAGCTCGACCTGAAGCGCGCCTTCGCGCGTGCGCGCCCGTCGGCCGAAAATCTCCAAAATCAGTCCAGTCCGGTCGATGACTTTGGCGGAAAAGGCTTTTTCCAGGTTGCGCTGCTGCACCGGCGAGAGCGCGCAATCCATCACGACAAGGCCGATATCCAGCTCCTTCGCCTTGGCCGCGATCTCGTCGACCTTGCCCTTGCCGAGATAAGTCGACGGCCGGACCTCGCTCAAATTGACGAGTTCGGCGCCGGCTATGGTCAGATCGATCGCCTTGGCGAGCCCGACCGCCTCGTCGAAACGCGCTTCCGGCGAGCGACTCCGCTTGAGGTCCTCGCCGCGCCGGCCGGAAAGATAGGGGCCGACGACGAGCGCCCGCGTGTTGCGCGCCGCCGTCTCCTCCGGGCGGCGCAGGCGGTCCTCCAGCGTCGATTTGCTCAAGTCCGGCTAAACCCTCAGCTCTTTTCGACGGCGGCCGGCTCCTCGCCCGATTCGAACATCTGGATCGGATGAGCGGGCATGATCGTCGAAATCGCGTGCTTATAGACCAATTGCGAATGGCCGTCTCGGCGGAGCAACAGGCAGAAATTGTCGAACCAGCTCACGAAACCCTGCAGCTTCACCCCGTTGACGAGAAAAATCGTCACCGAAGTTTTCGTTTTACGAACATGGTTCAGGAACGTGTCCTGAAGATTTTGTGCTTTTTCGCTGGCCATGTGCCGATTCCGTTTGTTTTGGGCCGCCTTGTTGCGACCGTGCTTCTCGTTGGGACGCTTTAGACCGACTGCATTTGCGCCTTATTCATCGAGCATATGGCGGCTTGGGTCGCGGATTTTGAGGCCCCGCCGCGGGTAACAAGTAGTATCACAGCGGCTGCAAGGCAAACTTCGGGCCATTTTCCCTTCGCTCAAACCGGCGACATTTCGGCGAAGCGATGAAATTTCTCGCGCAACGCCAAGGTCAACGCGCCTGGCCGGCCGTCGCCGATCACGCGATCGTTAACAGCGACGACCGGCATCACGCCATTGCCGGCGCTGGTTAAAAACGCTTCCCGTGCGGCGTAAGTTTCTTCCAGGGTGAAAGGCCGCTCCTCGAAGACCACGCCCTCTTTCGCCAGCAAAGCCAAAAGCGTCGCCCGCGTGACGCCGCTGAGGACCGCCCGATCCGCTTGGCGCGTCGCCAGCTTGCCGGCGGCGTCGACGATCCAGGCGTTGGTCGACGATCCCTCGGTGATCCGGCCCTGGTCGTCGACTAGCCAGGCCTCATAGGCGCCCTTCTCGCGCGCCGACTGCTTGGCGAGCACATTGGGCAGAAGCTGAAGGCTCTTGATCTCCGGACGCCGCCAGCGCTCGTCGGGCAAGGCGACGACTCTGACGCCGACCGCCGCGTTGGCCTCGCCTTTGCGCCGGTCGAGCGGTTTGGCGCTGACGACGAGGCTCGGCCGCGCCGCCGCCGGAAAACCGTGATCGCGCGGCGCGACGCCGCGGCTGACCTGAACGTAGACGAGGCCGTCGCGGACGCGATTGCGGCGGACGATTTCGCGCATGACGAGCTTGAGCGCGTTCAGGCTCATCGGCGCGGCGATGCGCAAAGCGGCGAGCGAGCGCTCGAGCCTCGCAAGGTGCGGCGTCTCGTCGATCAACGCGCCGTCCCGGATCTCGCAGACCTCATAGACGCCGTCGCCGAATTGGTAGCCGCGATCTTCGATATGGACGCTGGCCTCGCCGTGCCGGCGGTACGCGCCGTTGACGAACGCGATGCGGGTCATGGGTTTCGAGGGACCTTCGCGCGTGTCATTCCCGCGAAAGCGGGAATCCAGCGCTGAGCTATCCGCCAAGCTCGGCGGTTCTCTGGATTCCCGCTTTCGCGGGAATGACACCGGTGAACGACGAGAAGCACCGAGTTCAATCCACGCCGAGGGACTTCAACTTGCGATGCAGCGCCGAGCGCTCCATGCCGATGAATTCAGCGGTGCGCGAAATGTTGCCGCCGAACCGGTTGATCTGGGCGACAAGGTACTCGCGCTCGAAGACTTCGCGCGCCTCGCGCAGCGGCAGGCTCATCAGCTTCTCGCCGCCGACGCCGCTCGGGATCGACGGCACAAGCGCGCCGACCTCAGACGGGAGCAGCGCCGCGGTGATCTCCGATTCAGGGTCGCCCGACGCGAGGATCATCAGCCGTTCGACATTGTTGCGCAACTGGCGGATGTTGCCGGGCCAGTCGTGCGATTGAAGGACCGCCATTGCGTCAGGAGCGATGCGCCGCCGCGGCGCGCCCATCGAGGCGGCGATCTGGTCCATGAAGAATTCGATCAGCTCCGGAATGTCCTCGCGGCGCTCCGACAGCGACGGCGCGCGGATCGGCACGACCGACAGTCGATGAAACAGATCTTCGCGGAACCGCCCTTCGGTGATCGCCTCGGCGAGATCGCGGCTCGTCGAGGAGATGATCCGCACGTCGACATGGACGCGCGCCGCGCCGCCGACGCGGGTGAAATTCTGGTCGACCAGAACGCGCAGGATTTTCGACTGGGTCTCGAGCGGCATGTCGGCGACTTCGTCGAGATAGAGCGTGCCGCCATGGGCCTCTTCGAGCGCGCCGACCGAGCGCGGCTTTTCGCCGTTCGCCTCGACGCCGAAAAGCTCCGCCTCCATCCGCTCGGGCGCCATGGTCGGCGCGTTGATCACGACGAAGGGCCCTGCCGCACGCGCCGAATGGGCGTGGATGAGCCGGGCGGTCAGCTCCTTGCCGGAGCCGGAAGGCCCGGAAATCAGGATGCGTGAATTGGCGGGCCCGACGCGCTCGATGACGCGGCGCAAATTGTTGATCGCCGCGGACGAGCCGACCAGGCGATCGACCGAACCGGCCCGGGCGCGCAGATCGCTCACCTCGCGCTTGAGCCTGGACGTCTCGAGCGCGCGCTCGGCGATCAGGATCAGCCGATCCGACTTGAACGGCTTCTCGATGAAGTCATAGGCGCCAAGCTTGATCGCCGTGACCGCGGTTTCGATGTTGCCATGGCCGGAGATCATCACCACTGGCACATTCGGATGCTGTTTTTTGATGATTTCGAGCAATTGCAGCCCGTCGAGCCGCGAGCCCTGCAACCAGATGTCGAGCAAAATGAGTTGCGGGCGACGCGCCTCGATCGCGGCGAGCGCCTCGTCGGAATTGCGCGCCAGCCGCGCGCCATGGCCTTCGTCGGAAAGGATGCCCGCGACGAGTTCGCGAATGTCGTCTTCGTCGTCGACGATGAGGATGTCGGTCGCCATCAGTTCAACAATGCCCGCTGATCATTTTTCGTCTCCTGGGATTCGCCGCCGGCTGCCTCGTCGACGATCGGCAAGGTCAAGCGCACCTTGGCGCCGCGGCCGCCGTCGCCCCGTTCGAGCCCGTCGAGCAATTCGACGGTCCCGCCGTGGTCCTCCAAAATCTTGATGACGATCGGGAGGCCGAGCCCGGTGCCTTCCGCGCGCGTCGTGACATAGGGCTCCATCAGCTTGTGGCGATCTTCGGCCGGGAATCCCTTGCCGTTGTCGCTCACCGAAATGACGGCCCGACGATCGCCGTCGATCTGCAAGTCGACGACGATACGGCCCGGCCCGCGCGCCGCCGCGTCGATCGCGTCGACGCCCTCGCTGGCGTTCTTGATGACGTTGGTCAGCGCCTGGGAGATCAGTCTGCGGTCGAATTTGGAGAAGAGCGGCGCGGAGGGAAGATTGTCCTCGATGGCGATTTCGGGCCGCCCGACCCGCATCAAGAACAAAACTTGGCGGATGCAATCAACAAGGTCGTCGCGGGCCGGCAGCGCTTTCGGCATGCGCGCGAACGAGGAAAATTCGTCGACCATGCGTTTGATGTCGTCAACCTGCCGGATGATCGTCTCGGTGCATTGGTCGAAGACGTCGCGGCCTTCCTGAATGAGCTTTCCATAGCGGCGCTTGAGCCGTTCGGCGGAGAGTTGGATCGGGGTCAACGGGTTCTTGATCTCATGAGCGATGCGGCGGGCGACGTCCGCCCAAGCCGCGGTGCGTTGCGCGGTGATCAGATCGCTGATGTCGTCCAACGTCACCACCGCGCCCTGGTCGGGGCGCTGGGGATTGCTGGTCACGCGGACGTTGAGGACGCGCTCGCGGCCGTCGCGCTGCAATTTCGCCTGGCCCTGATGCAAGCGCATCCGGCTCTCGCGCGCTTCTTTGAGGATCGGCCCGACATCGGGCAAAAGGCTTTCGAGCTTGACGCCCGCCAGGTCGTTCGGCGCCAGGGGCGCGAGGAGGCGATCGGCGGCGGCGTTGCGGACTCTGATCACGCCGTCATGATCGACGCCGATCACCCCGGCGGGCACCCCGGCGAGCACCGCCTCGATGAAGGCGCGCCGCTCGTCGTTCAGCGCGTTGGCCGCGATCAATCGGTTCTGCTGCTGACTGAGCTCCTGCGTCATCTTGTTGAAGGTCGCGCCGAGATGGCCAAGATCGCCTTCGGCGCGGCGCGTCGGCACCTGAACGTAGAGATTGCCCGAGGCGACTTCGTCGGCTGCGCGGATCAGCCGGCGAATCGGCGCGACGAGCTGATTGGCGAAAGCGAGGCCAAGCCAGATCGCGGCGAGGAGCATGGTCAGCGCCAAAAGCACGAACATGATGCCGAAGCCGAGTTCGATATTGCGGCGATGCGTGTCGAAACGATCGTACGTCGTGACGACTTCGGCGGCGTCGTGCGAGAAGCTTTCGGAGAAAGGATCGATCGGCCGGCCGACATAGAGATAGCTGTCGTCGATGCCCGGAATGGCGCGCAGCGCGATAAAGACCTTGCCGTCGGCAAGGAGCAGACAGAGCGCCGCATTCTTCTTGGCGTCCTCGAAATCCTGAGCGGCCGGCTTGGCGACTTGCGTCGGATCTGAATCGCTCGCGTGATCCTCGATCTCGCCGTTCGGTTTGAGGATGAGCGCAACGGAGAAGTTGAGGAACTTGGCGCGCGAATTCAGATACGAGTGAAAGAGGTTACGGTCTGTCTGGAAGAGGTTGGCGCTTTGCGAGAGATCGGAGGCGGTCAGTTCGGCGTCGCGCAGCAGCGACCGGCACTGCGATTCGCGATAGAGGCGCGTCGCCTCGATCGTCCTGCCGATGAACGAGCGAATGTCCTCCATGAAGACCGGATTGAGGACGCGCTCCAGCGAAACCGTCGCGACCACCGCCGTCACGAGCGCGGGAACGGCGGCGACGAGCGAAAACAGCGCGACGACGCGGCTATGCAGCCGCGCGCCAGCCCGCCCCGCTCGCCGCGCCGCAATGACTTTGCGCGTCTCCAGCGCGATCAGCGCCAGCAGCACGGCGATGATCAGCGCATTGCCCGAAAAGATCGCCAGCACGACCGGCGGAGTCGGAATGACCGGCGTAAATCCGGCGAAAACGACAAAAGTGAAGATGGAAAGCGCGAGCGCGGCGACCACCGCGGCGGGCCCAAACCTGCCGACCGAGCGGTTTTCGTCGGAACGGACCTCAGCCGCGCCTTGGCCCCTGCTCTCTCGCTTCATCTGCCCCAGCAATTGACGCTAATGCGTCGAACAGGATTCGTTGCAGTCTTGCCACGTTGTTGCAAGATTGCGACAAATCAGCGGCGAAGCCAAATCTGGGGAGAAACGCCCGCCCTCAGCGGATCGAACGCATGGTCTTGAGATCGAGGTCGCGGATTTTCTTACGCAACGTGTTGCGATTGAGGCCGAGGATTTCGGCGGCCTTGATCTGATTGCCCCTGGTTGCGGCCAAAGTCGCAGCGATCAGCGGCGCTTCAAGTTCGCGCAGGACGCGATGATAGAGCCCGACCGGCGGCAGGTCGGCGCCGAACGAGCGGAACAGTTCGGCGACATGGCGCTCCATGTCCGAGGCGAAGCCTTCGCCGGCTGGCGGCGCGCTCCGCCCCGCCGCCTGGGCGACCAGCGTCGGCGTCGAGAGGGGCGCGTTGAGGCCGAGTTCGGTCTCGATCAAGGCCTCGGTGATGGTCTCTTGCGGATAGAGCGCCGCCAACCGGCGAACCAGATTTTCGAGCTCGCGGATATTGCCCGGCCACGGGTAGCGCTTGAGCCGTTCGATCGCCGCCGGCTCCAAATGCTTGGCCGGCAGGCCCTCGGCCGCGCCTTGCGCGAAGAAATGCCGCGCCAGATCGGGAATGTCCTCGACGCGTTCGCGCAAAGGAGGAAGACGCAGCGGCACGACATTGAGGCGGAAGAACAAATCCTCGCGGAACGAGCCCTGCTGAATGGCGTAGCGCAATTCCTTGTTGGTCGCTGCGACGATGCGCACGTCCGTCTTGATCGGCGTGCGGCCGCCGACGGTCGTATATTCGCCTTGCTGCAGCACGCGCAGCAGCCGCGTCTGCGCCTCCATCGGCATGTCGCCGATTTCGTCGAGGAACAGGGTGCCGCCTTCCGCCTGCTCGAAACGGCCGGCCGAGCGGGTATTGGCGCCGGTGAAGGCGCCCTTCTCGTGTCCGAACAATTCGCTTTCGATGAGATCGCGCGGGATCGCCGCCATGTTGATGGCGACGAACGGCCCGCCTTTGCGCTTGCCGTAATCGTGCAAAGCGCGGGCGACCAGTTCCTTGCCGGTGCCGGATTCGCCGGTGATCATCACGGTCAGGTCCGTCTGCATCAGCCGGGCGAGCGAGCGATAGATGTCCTGCATCGCCGGCGACCGGCCGACGAGCGGCATGGAATCGGCCTGAAGGACCTCCTCCTCTGTCTCCTTGCGCCGCTTGGGCTCGGCCAGCGCGCGGCCGACAATGCCGACGAGTTCTTTGAGATCGAACGGTTTAGGCAGATATTCGTAAGCGCCGCGCTCGGACGCCTTGATCGCGGTCATGAACGTGTTCTGCGCGCTCATGACGATGATCGGCAGATCCGGCCGCAACCGCTTGATCCGCGGCAACAGCTCGAAGGCGTTGTCGTCCGGCATCACCACGTCGGTGATGACGAGATCGCCCTCGCCGGCCGCGACCCAACGCCAAAGACCCGCGACGGTCCCGGTCGAGCGCACTTCATAGCCGGCGCGCGACAGCGCCTGATTGAGCACCGTGCGAATAGCCGCGTCGTCGTCGGCGACCAGAATATGCCCAGACGGCATTCAATCACTCCATGGACGCCATCGGGAAACCGATCGCGTCCTCAGCCTCAAAGCTCCAGTTGCGGCGCGGCGGACCGCGACGCTCCTCCTACTGCGCCTCCGACGCTCGACCGGACCGCCCTGTCTCGAGGGGCAGCAAGACGCGAAATGTCGTGCGTCGCGGGAGAGACTCGAACTCGACCACCCCTCCATGATCGCCAATCACTTTGGCGACCAGTGCAAGTCCGAGGCCAGTGCCCGAGGACTTGGTCGTCACGAACGGATCGAAGAGATGGCTGGCGATGTCGGGCGGCACGCCCGGGCCATTGTCGCGGACGCAGACTTCGAGCGGCAGGCTGACCGGATCGGCCGCGGCCTTGGTCTTGAGGCGGACGCCGGGACGATAGGCCGTCGATAGGACGATCTCGCCATCGACCCCACCTTGATCAATGGCTTCCGAGGCGTTCTTCACGAGGTTCAGGAAGACCTGGACCAATTGATCGCGCGAGCCGAGGACATGCGGCAGCGACGGATCGTAGGCCAGTTCGAAACGAATATGACGGGCGAAGCCGGCTTGGGCGACCATGCGCACATGATCGAGCACTGCGTGGATGTTCAGGCTCTCGCGTCCGCCGGGCGGCTCGTCGGAAAAGGACTCCATCCGATCGACGAGCTTCACGATCCGGTCGGTCTCGTCGCAAATCAGCCGCGTCAGGGCGCGATCTTCGTCAGAGACGGCGCTGTCGAGCAGTTGCGCCGCGCCGCGTATGCCGGACAGCGGATTCTTGATCTCATGCGCAAGCATCGCGCCCAGCGCGGTGACAGAGCGCGCGGCGCCGCGGTGAATCAATTGTCTGTCCATTTTTTCGGCAATTGACCGTTCTTGCAGCATCAGCACGACGCCGCCGTCGGTCTGCGGCAGCGGCGCAACGAAAGCGTCGACCAGACGTCCCGAACCCGTGCGCGGCGAGGAGACGTCCAGCTTATAGCCATTGATCGGCGCCTCCGCCGACATCGCCTCTTCGACGAGCTGCAGCACCGGCGAGCCGAACGGCATGAGATCAACCAGGCGGCTGCGCTGCAGCGAGGCGCGGCCCATATCGAAGAAATTCTCGGCGGCGATGTTGACCTCGCGTACGCGGCCTTCCCCGTCGATCGCGACGACCGGTTGCGGCAAGGCGTTGAGGAGCCGCATGGCGTCGCTGAAAACGTCCGGCTCGGCGCTTTGCGCGAAGACGCTGCTTTTCATGCCGCGGCCTTCGCCTCTGCGTCATCGAAAGCGGCGGCGAGCAAAGAGCGCGCTTGGTTTGCGTCCTCCGTCGTCACCAGCGCGAGACGGCGCTCGGCGGGCGCGCCGGCCTTCTCGGCGTAAGCGGAAAGATGTTTGCGCGCATGGCGCAGGCCGGCGCGCGCGCCGAACAGGATGAGCAGCGTCTCCAAATGTTCGAGCGCCGCGTCTCGGCGCGCCCCCACGTTCGGCTCGGCCGCGGCTGCGCCGCTTTCGAGCCCCGCCCCAATTTGCCCGACGAGCCAGGGCGCGCCGATCGCCGCGCGGCCGATCATGATGGCCGCGGCGCCCGAAAGTCTCAGCATCTCCCTCGCGTCTGCGAGGCTTGCGCAATCGCCATTGACGACGACCGGTATGCCGACGCTCTCCGTGACCTCGCGCACCGCCGCCCAATCGGCGCGGCCGTTGTAGAATTGGTTGCGGGTGCGGCCATGCACCGTGACCATGACAATCCCGGCCGCCTCGGCGCGGCGCGCCAGTTCGGGCGCGTTGCGGCTCTGATCATCCCAGCCAAGACGCATTTTCAGCGTCGCCGGCCTCGCCGTCGCTCGCGTCACCGCCTCGATCACCCGCGAGGCAGAATCGAGGTCGCGCATCAAGGCGCTGCCGGCGAGCGCGCCGGCGACGCGCCGGGCCGGACAGCCCATATTGATATCGATGATCTCGGCGCCGGACGCTTCCGCCCGCCGGGCCGCCTGAGCCATGGCGTCAGGATCGCAGCCGACGAGTTGCACAACATGCGGCTCGACGCCGTCGCCTTCCGCCCTGAGGCTCGCCTCAGTGTCCCCGGCCAAATAGGAATCGCAGGCGACCATCTCAGTGGCCGCCATGCCGGCGCCGAAGCGCAAGGCGATGCGCCGCATGCCGACATCGCTCACGCCCGACATGGGCGCCAGGAGCGCGCGGCCGCGGATCGTCGTAGCGCCGACGCGCAGCGCCATTTCTTGTCTGCATAAACTTTGTGCAACATGCATAATGCCCACATTCTAATCAAAAGCGTCGGTTCGGCAAGTCAGGCTTTTGGATGAGGGAGTTGACAGCCAGGCGACAGGGACGCGAGACAGGCGCTGGACCGCCGGAGCTCCCTTGTCGCCCTCGCCTAAAGTCTCGCTCATCGTCGTCGCAGCCGGTCGCGGGACTCGGCTCGGCGGCGACGAGCCGAAGCAATATCGCCTCTGCGCGGGTCGCCCGCTCATCTGTCATACATTGGAGGCGCTGGCGGCCGCTTATGAATTCGCTGCGACGACCGTGGTCATTCACCCGAACGACCAGGCTTTCTATGATCGCGCGCTGACCTTTTTGTCGACCCGCTGCGCGGCGACGATCGGTCCGCCGGCTATGGGCGGGGCGACGCGCCAAGAAAGCTGCCTCGCCGGATTGGCGGCGCAGGCGCCTCTCCAGTCTGACCTGGTCTTGATTCATGACGGCGCTCGGCCCTTCCCGCCTGCCGACTTGATCCACCGCGCCGTCGCCGCCGCGGCCGAGCATGGCGCCGCGGCGCCAGGCCTGCCGCTCAGCGATACGATCAAGGAGATCGATCACGCCGGCGTCGTCGTGGCGACGCCGCTGCGCGCGAATTTGCGCGCCATGCAGACACCGCAAGCCTTCCGTTTCGATCTGATCTATGACGCCCATCGCCGCGCCGAGCGCGACGGTCGCGGCGACTTCACCGACGACGCGGCCATCGCCGAATGGGCCGGCTGGCCGACGCATATTTTCCCCGGCGATCCCGCCAATGTGAAAATCACGGAAATGAGCGATCTTCTCGCCGCCGAAGCGCGGCTGACGGCCGAAGCGACCGACATTCGCATCGGCCAGGGCTTCGACGTGCATGCCTTCGCCGAAGGCGACGGCGTCTGGCTCGGCGGCGTCAAAATCCCGCATGACCGCGCCCTGTCCGGCCATTCCGACGCCGACGTCGTCCTGCACGCGATTGTCGATGCGCTGCTCGGCGCGATTGGCGACGGCGATATCGGCGCGCATTTCCCGCCTTCCGATGAAAAATGGCGGGGCGCGCCGTCGCGGCTCTTTGTCGAAGACGCCGCCCGCCGCGTGCGCGAGCGCGGCGGCGCGATCGCCAATATCGACGCGACGATTATCTGCGAGAAGCCGAAGATCGGTCCGCACCGCGACACGATGCGCGCCGCAATCGCCGAAATGAGCGGCGTTGCGGTCGATCGGGTGGCGATCAAAGCGACCACTTCCGAGGGGCTCGGCTTTACCGGCCGCGGCGAAGGGATAGCCTGCCTGGCTATCGCAACTGTGCGCTTGCGGCCCACGGCTTAGGCGCGAGCGCGATTCCCGCGTCGGAGAAGACGTCATGTTTTCCAGCGAGCTCATGCAGCGAGCGGGGGCCTTGATCGCTCTTTGCCGAAACAAAGCGCTGAAAGCGGCATGCGCCGAATCCTGCACCGGCGGATTGCTCAGCGGCCTCTTGACCGAGATCGCCGGCTCGTCCGCCGTTTTCGAGCGGGGCTTCGTCGTTTATTCGAACGAAGCCAAGCAGGAATTGCTCGGCGTTCCGGCGGAGACGCTGCGCCGGCACGGAGCAGTCAGCGCCGAAACGGCCCGCGCCATGGCCGCTGGCGCGCTGGCGCATGCGCATGCCGATCTTGCCGTTTCGATCACCGGAATCGCTGGGCCGGACGGCGGCGCGCCACAAAAGCCTGTCGGCCTGGTCCATTTCGCCTGCGCCGGAGCGAACGGCGCGATCGAGGCGGTCGAGCGCCGCTATGGCGCGATCGGCCGCGGCGCGGTCAGGCTGGCGGCTGTGGAGACGGCTCTCTCGATGCTCGAGAAAGCGGCGGGCGAGCGATGATCGACGGCGGCGTCAGCGCGCGCCGTAAACCAGGTCGGCTCGCGCCTCGAAGGCGGCCGCGAAGCGCCGAAAGGCCGCGTCGAACATCGAGCCCATCAAAGCCGCGAGCATCCGACTGCGGAACTGGTACGAGATGAAGAATTCGACCCGGCAGCGGGGCTGCTTCTGCTCCGGCTCGTCGTGGAACGCCCAGACATTCTCCATGTGGCTGAACGGCCCATCGACATATTCGACCAGGATTTTCAAATGCGGCCGGTCGAGCGTCACCCGGCTGGTGAAACGTTCTTTGATCGCGCGATAGCCGACCTCCATCTCGGCGACGAGCGTCTCCACGCCTTCGCCGCGCGCGAGGCGCTGTTTCACCGTCAAGGCCTTGCACAACGGGACGAAGCTCGGATAGCGCTCGACATCGTCGACGAGATCGAACATCTCGGCCGCCGAATGCTTCACACGACGCGTCGTCCTGAACGTAGGCATCGACTTCCCGCTGGCGAAACCCTAACGCCGCCGCCTAGGCGATCCGCTGCCTTACGGATTGAGCGTCATATAGGCGTAGAGCGCGGCAAAAAGGACCGCCGAAATCAACGTCGTCCACAGGGCTTTTCGGACCAGCATCGGCGCGACCGGCGCGCCCGGATCGGCGCCCTTCGGCAGATCCGGAGCGCCGCCGGCTTCATGCGCCTCGTGCTGCGATTGCACGCCGAACGGGAGGACCGCAAACAAGACGATCCACCACATCGTGAAATAGACCGCAACCGCCATCGGCGTCGACATGAGATCGCCTCCGTGGCGGCTGGCGCCGCCGATCAGGGCTTGTTCTGATCCGCCGGCGCAGGCGCGGCGGGCGCAGGCGCCGCCGGCGCTTGGTTCTTCTCGTTTTCCAGCTTCTTGAGCTGGTCGAGCACGCTGCCGCCGGCGGGCGCTTGCTGCTGTTGGCTGGTCGAAGGCGGCGTCGCGCTGTCCAGAATCGAGCGCGGCGTGCGGCTCCAGCCCGCGAGGATCGACATGATCAACGAGGTGGCGAAAAAGAGGGTCGCCAGGATCGCCGTCGCCCGCGACAGCGCATTGGCCTGGCCGCGGCCGGTCATGAAGCCGCCGCCTCCGCCAATGCCGAGCGCGCCGCCTTCCGAACGCTGCAACAGCACCACCGTGACCAGGGCGACGACGATGATGAGGTGAACGACGATCAGGAAACCTTGCATGATTTTGTCCTAAGCGCCTCCCAGGACCTTGGCGGCGCTTTGCTCTTGGCGTGTTGGAGAAATCGGGCGGCTCCTAGCATGGCGCAAGGCCAGAAGTCCATTTCTGCGGCCATCCGCCGCTGGCCGTCATTCGCCGGCCGGCGAAACCGCGATATGATCCTCTCCCCACGACGGGGAAAACGGCGCAGACCCGAGAAGGTTCTTGGGCCGGAAAGGCCATCCAATGGTCGAGCCTGTTCTGCAATGGATCGCCTCCCATCCGGTCGAAACGGCGGTGATCGCCTTAATCGTGCTGCTTTTTCTGCGTTCGATCCGGATCGCCAACCAATATCAGCGCGCGGTCGTGTTCCTGCTCGGCGCCTATAACCGCACCGCCGGGCCCGGGCTTTACATTCTGTTGCCGCTGATCGAATGGCAGGTCGTTCAGGACCTGCGCGTCGTCACCCACTCCATGGAGGCGCAAGAGACGATCACCCGCGACAATGTGCCGATCAAAATCAACGCCGTGATTTGGCGGCGGATCGTCAATCCGGCCAAGGCGGTGATCGAAGTCCGCGATGTCGGCGACGCCGTGCTGCAAATCGCCGTCACCGCTTTGCGCAAAGAGATCGGCCGTCATTCCCTCGACGATGTCCTGCGCGAGCAGGACGCGATTTCGACGGCGTTGAAGGCGTCGATGGACGAAGCGACCGAGCCCTGGGGCGTCAAGATCGAGCGCGTCGAGATGCGCAACATCGAGATTCCGCCGACCATGCAGCGGGCGATGGCGCAGGAGGCGGAGGCGATGCGCGAAAAGCGCGCCCGCCTGATCAAGGCCGAGGCCGAGTTCGCGGCGGCGGAGAAGCTGCGCGACGCGGCCTCCGTCGTCATGCAGATCCCCGCCGCGCTCGAACTGCGCCGCATGCAGATGATCACTGAAGTCGGCGCCGAGCAGAACACGATGACGATCATCATGATGCCGAGCGAGTTCGTCGAACTGGCGCGCAGCCTGACCGATGTCGCGAAGGCGAAGTGACGCGAGATGGTACTTCCCTTTTCTCCGCTTTGCAGGAAAAAGGGAACATGAATTAAACCGGACGGATTGACTTCTCCATGCGCATCGAACCCGTTTTCCTCTTCGATCTCGACGGCACGCTGGTCGACAGCGTCTATCAGCACGTGCTCGCCTGGAAGGAGGCGCTCGACGCCGAGGGGATCGAGCTCTCGGTCTGGCGCATCCATCGCAAGGTCGGCATGAGCGGCGGCCTGTTCATGAACCAGCTTCTGCGCGAGACTGGCGCCGCGATGAGCGCGGAGCGCGGCGACAAGTTGCGCCTCGCGCACGCCGCCGCCTATCGGCGCTACGCCGATCAAATCCGGCCGCTGCCCGGCGCACGCGAATTGCTGAACTGGCTTACCGAGGCCGGCATCCCCTGGGCGATCGCGACGAGCGGGCGGATGGAGACGGCGTCGGTCAACCTCGCCGCGCTCGGCGTCGACCCGGAGCGCGTCCCGGTCGTCACCCGCGATCAGGTCAAATACGCCAAGCCCGATCCCGATCTCTTCCTTGCCGCGGCGGAGAGGCTCGACGCGCCGATCGAACAGGCTTTCGTCATCGGCGACAGCATATGGGACATGCTCGCCGCCAAGCGCTGCCGCGCGCTCGGCGTCGGCCTCTTGAGCGGCGGCTATGGCCTCGACGAATTGCAGCAATCCGGCGCCTTCCGTGTCTACGAGGACCCGGCCGACATGCTGCGCCATATCGACGAGGTCGGCGGACGCAGATGACGCCGCCGCAATGCGGCGGCGTCTCGCGAGGCCGCCGCATTGCGACGAGACTTTCCGCCCGCGGCTAACCTAATGCGCCGTAACGGTGGACACGGTCCCGCTGACGTCCGTGCCGTTGGCGATCACGCTGTTATTGCCGTAACTGAAAATCGTGCCCGAGGTCGTAATCCCTGTACCGTTGCCTGTGGCTTCCGACCGAGACAGGTAGAGGACGCCGTTGAGCTGCGAGGCGAAGCCGCCGGTCGGATTGCCGTTGGCGCTGGAGCGGTCGACGACGACGGTCATCGTCGAGCTTTGAACGCCGAGACCATATTGTCCATTCCCGGAAAAGACGCTCCCCTGGACGCCGATCGTCGAGTTGACTGGGCTGGTCAAATGCGTGCCGTCGACCGCCATGCCGAGCTGCCCGTTGCCGGTCGCGTGAAGCCCGACGATCGTTCCCGAGGCTGACCCGGAGCCGACGGGCGAGATGTCGACGCCGTTGCTGCCATTGTCGCTGGCGATCGTGTCCGAAATGACGAAGGTCGTCTGGCCGCTCGGGGCGAGCTTTATTCCGTGATCGGTGAAGTTCCTGAACACCGAGTTGGCGACGACCAGACGCGCGCCGGTGTTGAAGAAGAGCCCGGCAGCGCCGGTATTGCCCCCTTCAACCGTCAGACCGCGCAGGAAAATCGCGTCGGTCGCCCCCGCATTGATCGTGATCCCGTTGCCGCCGCTGGTTGCGATAATGCCTGCCGTGCCAACCCCGTCATTGACGATGCTGATCGCCTTGGTGATGGTGATCGGGCCGTAGCCGGCCGGGTCCAGCACGTCGATTTCGCCGCCCGCCGCGACGATGTTTTGCAGAGCATACTGAATGGTGCGGCAGGGATTGGTCGGCTGGGCGCAGCCGGCCTGATCCACGCCATGCCCGGAAACCCAGGCGCGGCTGGCGGTTTGCGCCTCAGCCCCGGCCGCGCCAAGGCCGAGCGCAAGAAGAGAGAAGCCAACCGACGCTAATGAACTTTTGAACATCGAGTCCCCCCATTTGGGAGAGCGCCGGATCGCGCTCGTCCTGCCCTGAGAATAAGCAAGTCCCGGCCCTTGACAATGGAATGGGCCGCCCCGCGCGCCGTCTTCCCCCCGAAATTGCGGCCCGGGAAGGGTTTGACGCGGCGCCGCAACGTCCAAGAGACTTTGACGCGACGCCAGATCGAACTGATCGGGCGTTGTCGCCGGTTTCGAACAAACCCGCAGCGCGTTCGACTGGAGGATTGGAGAATGTCCTACGAACTGTACTACTGGCCCGGCATTCCAGGCCGCGGCGAATATGTCCGCTTAGCGCTGGAGGAAGCAGGAGCGGACTATGTCGACGTCGTGCGAGCAAAGAAAACCGGCATGGCGGCGATGATGAAGCTCCTCGACGGCAAGGGCTCGTCGCGCGGACCCTTCGCGCCGCCCTTCCTGAAGGACGGCGACCTCATCGTCTCGCATGTCGCCAATATCCTCTTCTATCTCGGGCCGAAGCTCGGCTTGGCGCCAAGAAACGAGAGCCTCCGCTTCTTCGCCCACGGCCTACAATTGACGATCACGGATTTCGTGGCCGAGGCGCACGACACGCATCATCCGATTTCGACCGAGCTTTATTACGAGGACCAGATCGAGGAGGCGAAGGCGCGAGCCAAGAATTTCATCGCCTACCGCATCCCGAAATTCATGAGCTATTTCGAGCGGATTCTCGCCGGCAATCCCGAGGGCGACAAACAGATCGTCGGCGATCGCCTGACCGATGTCGATCTTTCGCTGTTCCAGACCATGGAGGGTTTGCGCTACGCTTTCCCCCGTGCGCTCAAAAAATTCGATGGCGAATATCCCAAGCTCGCCGCGCTGCGCGAGGCCGTTCGTCAGCGGACGAACATCGCCCGCTACCTCGCCTCGGAGCGGCGCATCCCGTTCAACGAGTCCGGGATTTTCCGGCACTATCCCGAATTGGACCGCGCGCCGCGCTGACCCGCTTTTGAAGCTCCGTCGCGACGCCTGCCGAACTTTCGAGACTCAGGAGGGAAGCGATGTCCGGCGAAGACCAGATCCTCAAGCGTCTCTATGAGCGGTTTAACGCTCGCGACATGGATGCGCTGCTCGCGATGATGCGTCCGGACGTGGTCTGGGCCAATGGGATGGAAGGCGGCTATGTCCATGGCCGCGCCGGCGTCCGCGATTACTGGACGCGACAATGGGCGCTGGTCGATCCGCATGTCGACCCGATCGACTTCTCGACGGGCGAAGACGGCGAGATCGAGGTCGAGGTCCATCAGGTTGTGCGCGATCTGAAGGGACACGTTCTCGCCGACAAAATCGTCGGCCATGCCTTCCATATCGAGGACGGCTTGATCAGGCGGTTCGATATCCGCTGAATGTTGTCGTCGCCCGCTGCACGGCGATGATACAGAGCGCCCGTCTGGGGCAGTCCATCCATTATGACGTGGAGGGAAGGAATCCGGGAGCCTCCGAGGCTCCCGGTTTCCTCCGTCGCTTCGTTCGTCGCGAGGAAACTGACAGCGAAAGTCGAGCCCGGCGCTCTACAGAAACGACAGCTTCGTCGCCCTGCCCCGCTCCAGCGGCTGTAGCCTTTCCGCAAGACCGAGCGTGCGGAAGGCATGCGCCAGATCCTCGGCGCTCTCGGCGAAATGGCGCCAGCCTTCATTATGGACGGCGACGATTTTCGCCTGCGGAAAGGCGTGGGCGGCCTCGATCGCGTCGTTAGCGTCCATGGTGACGTGGAACTTGCCGCGCGGCTCGGCCGACCCGGCGTTGAGGAGGACAATTCTCGGCCTGTAGCGCCGCGCGACCTCGGCGACGCCGTCGTACCATACCGTATCGCCGGCGAAATAAAGCGCGTCGCCGGGCGCGTCGAGGCCGAGCAGGAAGCCGGCGACGTCGCCGGAAATCGGCTCGATGCCCGCCGGCCCGTGCCGCGCCGGCGCAGCCGTGACGTAGACCGCGCCGCCGCCGCTCTCGAATCTCTGGCTTCGCCACGGCTCGAGCCCGAAAGCGTTGCCGCCGAGTCTTCCGGCGCCGGCGGGCGTCGTGAAAGTCGTGCGCGCGCGGGCAAGAAAGGCGCGGCCGGCGCGGTCGAGATTGTCGAAATGCTGGTCATGGCTCAGCAGAACGGCGTCGACAGCGCCCACCTCTTCGGCCGACAGCGCCGGCGGCGTGGTCTTCTCCAAAGTCACCCCGCCCTGATAGACGCCGGGCTCGTCGAATGTCGGGTCGGTGAGAAAGCGTAGACCGGCCAGTTCGATCAGAACGGTCGGACCGCCGATGAGCGTCAGCGTCGCCTCAAAAGAGGACATGGGATTGCTCCTGCCTAAAAGAGGTCAAGTAGGCGCCTGGTCCAAGAGATGAAATCCGCAAAGCCCGCACAGCGGCTTTCCGTTTTTTGCACTTGTCGCGGAGGCGGAGCCAGGCTCCGCTTCTTCCTAGGCAAAGGAAAGGAACGCGGCATGTCTGAATTGAACAATCGCGTCGCTTTGGTCACCGGCGGCTCGCGCGGCATCGGCAAGGCGATTGCGTTGACGCTGGCGAAAGCTGGCGCAGCGATCGCCGTGAACTATCGCGAGCGCGGCGACGATGCGGCGGCGGTGGTCGAGGCGATCCATAAAACCGGCCGCCGCGCCGCGGCGATCAAGGCGGACGTCTCCCTGGGCGCCGCCGTGCGGAGCATGGTCTACGAGGTCGAGGAGCGACTCGGCCCGATTGATATTCTGGTCAACAATGCCGGCATGGCGGCGTTCCGCGATCTCGACAACATCACGGAAAACGATTTCGACCGCACGATCGCCGTCAATCTCAAATCGGCGTTCCTGTGCACGCAGGCGGTTCTGCCAGGCATGCGAGCGCGGCGCTGGGGACGGATCGTCAACATCTCGTCGATCGCGGCGCGCGGCGCCGGCGGCGTTAGCGTCGTCTACAACGCCTCCAAAGCCGGGATGGAGGGCTTGACGCGCGGCTATGCGGCGCGCCTTGCGTCGGATGGGGTGACGGTCAACGCCGTCGCGCCTGGCTTGATCGACACGGAAATGGGCAAGCCGCTGATCGAGGCGGGAATCGCCGCCCGCATCCCGGTCGGCCGCGTCGGCACAGGCGACGAGATCGCCCAGGCCGTACTCATGGTCGTCGGCAACGGCTACATGACCGGTCAAACCGTCGCGGTGAATGGCGGCGGCGCGTTCTTATAGGCTCGACGCCTCTGCATTCGATCGTGAACGCCTCGCCGAGGCGGAAATCGTCGGGGGCCGCATCGGCGAAACGGCCGTCGCCGCGGGGAAAGAATTGATGAAGCTTACGCGACGGCGCGCTTGACTTCTTCGACGGCGGTATCAAACTATTCCGATAGGCGCTGACGACGCGCCGCGCGTCGTTTGAGCGTCGCCTCGAGACACGGAGGTTTCGATGGCGCCACCGGGCATAAGCGCCGCGACAATCGCTGTCGTATACGGCCGGACGCCAGCGTAGCGGCTTTTCACGGACGAACCTCGCCGGGAGCGAGCTAAGCTCTGTCGTCCTCGCTTAGGACGAAGCCATCTGCTGAAGGGCCACGCGCTCCTCCCGGCGAGATGTTGCATTCTCTTAGATTTTTCTCGCCTCTCGCTTCGGCGAGGAAGTTCTTAAAAGAAGGCGGAGCGCCATCATTTTTTATCGGCGTCCCGATCCGATTTAGGCTCGTATTGTGCTTTAAGATCGTCGTGCTCCCTGACGAGCCGTTGGATTTCGACGTCGAGCTGAGAATTGCGGACTTGACCGCCTCGAGTTCGACAAGCGCCTGAACGGCGCGAGTCTCCGCCGCGCTCTTTTCACCACTAAAAGTCTGGATCGGCGCCCGCATCTGCTGCTCAGCGGTCATTTGCGATTGTGGAGCAGGCGCGGCCTGCGGGAGCGTTGGCGCATCGGCGGCACTGGAAGCCGTCGAAGCAAGCGTCATTCGACTGCCCACGGATGGAAGTGGTTCTGGATTTCGGAGAAAGAAGGCGAAAGGCCTCTCCTCATGGCTCGACGGCTACCACTCACCCTCGCGACGGCCCGGTGCGTACGGGCGACGTCATCCTTGGCCCCGCAGACGCAGCCTTGACCATCGCCCCGACGCTGCTTGGCTTTACACCGTGAACGGGACGATGAATTCGTTGTGACCAAGATCGGAGCCTAGGAACCATCGAGCCTAGCTCGGCAGGGCGCCTAGATGCTCGCGCCCCGATCGTGCGCACCCGGCATGCGCGACCCCTAGAATCAAAAGGGCCGCTGCGAGTGCAGCCCCGATTGCGATCACACCGAGATTTTGGCAGAGTTTCAATATATTCGGGCTGGAGGACAGGAGTTGATGGACGAAGGCTTTCACGTTGCGTGGAAGGGCCATTGCCCGATCTGCGGCGATACGACTTTTGAATCGCCGCATCGCTGGTTCCGCGATTATCTGAGATGCGTTTCTTGCGGCTCGGTTCCAAGAGAGCGAGCGCTGACAAGAGTCCTAAAGGAAATATCGCCGAACTGGCGCGAACTCACGCTTCACGAAAGCTCGCCGGCTGACATCGGCGCGTCTCGTCTCTTCGCCAAGGAATGCCCCGGCTACACTGCAACCCAATTCTTTCCTGGGGCCGAACTCGGCTCGCTGATAAATGGGGTCCGGTGCGAAAATCTCGAGAAGCAAACGTTCCCTGACGAAACATTCGATATCGTCATCACACAGGATGTCATGGAACACGTCTTCAATCCTGACTTAGCCTATAAAGAAGTGTGGCGTACTTTAAAAAATGGCGGCGCATATATTCATACTTTCCCAATTCATAAAAATCTTATAAAGAGCATACGACGCGCCTCGATTGACGATAATGGCGCAATCAGACATCTCGTCTCGCCGTCTTTCCATCTCAACCCCATCAGCGAGCACGGGTCTTTGGTCACATGGGACTATGGGTACGACATCGGCGATCTAATTGCCTCATGGGCGCCGTTCGATGTTGAGATCAGAAGGTTTAACAGTCATAGCGAGGGCATCGTCGCCGAATTTAGCGAGGTCATAATCTGTCGAAAGCGCTCGTCCTTTAGCAAGTAAGTATCTCCCGGCAAAGCCGGGGGATACTTACACTAACGCCCTCGCATAATTGGCGCTGATCGGAGCCTTTCAATGTGCCGCAACATCCGCACGCTCTTCAATTTCGAGCCGCCGGCGACCGATGAAGAAGTGCGCGCTTCGGCGTTGCAATTCGTGCGCAAGCTGAGCGGCTTTGCGCATCCGTCAAGGGCCAACGAGGCCGCGTTTGATCGCGCGGTCGACGAAGTCGCCGACGCGGCGCGGCGTTTGCTCGCGTCCCTGCGGACCAACGCGCCCGCGCGCGATCGGGCTAGCGAAGCCGCCAAAGCGCAAGAGCGCGCCCGGCGGCGATTTGCATAGACGCAGGTTCGCTACCCCCGGCGGCACACGCCGGCTATGCCGAGGAAATCGGCCGCCTTGAGACTGGCGCCGCCGACGAGCGCGCCGTCGACATTGGCGAGGCCGAGGAGTTCGGCGGCGTTGGCCGGCTTGACCGAGCCGCCATAGAGGATGCGCATCGTCGCGCCGGCCGGGCCGTAAATCTCGCCGAGGAGTCCGCGGATCGCGGCGTGCATTTCGGCGACGTCTTCGGCGGTCGGGGTCAAGCCCGTTCCGATCGCCCAGACCGGCTCATAGGCGACGACGAGCCGGCGGGGATCGGAGAGCGGGGGCAGCGAGCCGCGGATCTGGCCGCTGACCACCGCGACGGCGCCGCCCGCTTCGCGTTCAGCCCGCGTCTCGCCGACGCAGACGATCGCGATCAGCCCTTCCGCTCCCGCGGCCTCCGCTTTGGCCCGCGCCAAGGCGTCGGTCTCGCCATAGGCGTCGCGCCGCTCGGAATGGCCGACGATGACATGAGACGCCCCGGCGTCCTTCAGCATGGAAGCGGAAATGTCGCCGGTATGCGGTCCGCTTCCTCGCGGATGACAATCCTGGCCGCCCAACGCGACGGGGCCGCCGGCGAGCAGCGCGGCCGCGTCGCTGATCAGCGTCGCGGGCGGGCAGACGACCAATTCGGCCTCGCCCACCGCGCCCGCCTCCGCGGCTTTGCGCATGGCGACGATTTCGCCGAGCGAGGCCTTGAGCCCATTCATCTTCCAATTGCCGGCCACGAGCGGCCGCACGCCAGGGGTCATGAAATCCTCGTTTGGATCGTTTCCGGCGCGGCGATTATCACCCTGACGCGGCTATGCAAAGCGTCGGGCCGCGGCTAGAAGGGGCGAAATCGGCGGCCCGCCGCCTCGAGGATTTGAAGGATCAAGATCGAGCCATGCTCGAATTCATGCGTTCCGCGTCGCAGGGCTTGGTCGGCCGCGCGATCATGGCGGTCGTGCTCGGCCTCATCATCATCAGCTTCGCCTGGTGGGGCACCGGCAACCCGTTCGAGGGCTACGGAAAGACCAACGTCGCAACCGTGGGCGGGCAGGCGATTTCGGCTCAGGCTTTTCAGCAGGCCTACCAGAACACGCTGCAGCAATATCAGCGGCAATTGAGGTCGCCGATCACCAACGCCCAGGCCCATGCGATGGGACTCGACATTCAGGTGCTCGGCCGAATGATCGCCGACGCGGCGCTCGACGCGCGCGCCCATTCCCTCGGTCTCGCCATCTCGGACGAGACGATCGCGAAGACCGTCCGCGACGACCCCGAATTTCAGGATGCGGCCGGCCGCTTCGATCGTCAGCGCTTCGAGGAGGCGCTGCGCGAATCCGGCTTGAGCGAATACGGCTTCTTCGCCGATCAGAAGAAGAGATCGCTTCGCCAGCAGATCGGCCGATCGCTCGCCGGAAGCCTCGCCGCGCCGAAGGTTTTGGTCGAGGCGCTGGCGCATTTCGCCGACGAGAGCCGATCCGTGGATTACGTCGTCCTGCCGGCGAGCGCCGCCGGCGATATTCCGGCGCCGAAGCAGGAGCAATTGCAAAGCTTCTTCAACGAACGAAAGGAAAGCTTCCGCGCGCCGGAATATCGCGGGATCAATCTCCTCGCCGTCTCGCCTTCGGCTATGGCCAAGCCTGACGAGGTCAGCGACGCCGACGCGCGCGCGCTCTATGATCGCGTCAAGGACGAGCGCTTCGGGACGCCCGAAAAGCGGGACGTGCAGCAGATCGTCTTCACCAAGGACGCCGACGCCAGCGCCGCCGAAGCCAAGATCAAGGCCGGCGCGTCCTTCGACGACGTCGCCAAATCGAACGATCTCGGCGGAAAATTCGTCGATCTCGGCGAGACGACAAAGGCTGGAATCTTCGACAAGGCGGTCGCCGACGCAGCCTTCGCCTTGCCGGAAGGCGGGGTCAGCGACGTGATCAAGGGCGAGTTCGGCCCAGTCATCGTCCATGTCGCGAAAGTGGCTCCTGGCAGCGTGAAGCCGTTCGAAGACGTCGCCGCCGAGATGAAGAAGGAAGTCGCGACCCAGCGCGCCGCCGACGAGGCCCTGTCGATCCATGACAAGATCGAGGACGCGCGCGCCTCCGGCCAGACCTTGACCGAAGCCGCCAAGACGGTCGGCCTCGACGTGCGCGCGATCCCGGCGATCGACGCGCAAGGCCTCGACAAGAACGGCGCTCCCGTTCTCGCCATTCCCGACGAGAAGGACGTGCTACGCGCGGTCTTCGCTTCGGACGTCGGCGTCGACGATCAGCCCGTCTCGACGCCGGACAGAGGTTTTGTCTGGTTCGAAGTGACCAAGATCGACCCGCCGCGCGACCGCAGCTTGGACGAAGTGAAAGATCAGGTCGCCAAGCAATGGCGCGACGAGGAGGTCGCCAAGGCGCTCTCCGCCAAAGCCGCCGATATGGCGGCGAAGCTTGAGCAAGGCGCGACTTTGGCCTCCCTCGCCGAACCGGACAAGCTCGACGTCAAGAGCGCAGCCGACATTCGCCGCAGCGGCGGCGCCGGGCTGGCCGAAAACGTCGTGACCGCGATCTTTAACGCGCCGCCGAACGGCGCCGGCTCAGCCGCGATCGGCGACAGCCGTCTCGTCTTCAAGGTCACGAAGGACACGGTCCCGCCGGTCGATTTTTCCAGCGCGGCGACGAAGGCCCTGCAGCAGCGCGCCGATATCGGCCTGACCAACGACCTGGTCGGCGAATACATCGCCGCGCTGCAGAAAGAACTCGGCGTCAGCGTCAACGAGCAGGTTTTCCAAGCCGCCGCCGGCCAGACTTCATGATCGCCGGTCAGGAATATGACGAGATCGCGCGCCGCTACGAGGCGGGCCGCGCCAGCGTCGTCGTGGCCGGCCTGGTCGCCGATCTTGAGACGCCCGTCTCGGCTTTTCTGAAACTGTCGGCCGGCCGCGCCGGCAACGTCTTCATGCTGGAATCGGTCGAAGGCGGCGCGCAACGCGGCCGCTATTCGATGATCGGCCTCGACCCGGATGTGATCTGGCGCGCCAATGGCGAGCGCTCCGAGATCAATCGCCGCGCGCTGTGGGAGCCCGACGCCTTCGTCCCCTGCCCCGGCAAGCCGCTCGACGCGCTGCGTGCGTTGCTTCAGGAATCGCGTATCGAGCTGCCGCCCGACCTGCCGCCGATGGCGGCCGGCGTTTTGGGTTATCTCGGCTACGACATGGTCCGCCAGATGGAGCGGCTCGCCCCGGCCAAGCCGGACCCGATCGGCGTCCCCGAGGCGATGCTGATCCGGCCGACGATCATGGTCGTCTTCGACAGCGTGCGCGACGAAATCTCGGTCGTCACGCCGATCCGGCCGACGCCCGGCGTCGCCGCGCGCGCCGCGTACGAAAGCGCCCAAGCGCGGCTCGAGGCGATCATCGCGACCCTGGAAGGTCCGCTCGCCCATACCGCGCCCGCCGTCGACCCTTCGCTGCTGGCGGGCGAAGCGCAATCGAACACGACCGAGGCGGAATTCCGCGCCATGGTCGAGAAGGCGAAAGAGTATATCGTCGCCGGCGATATTTTTCAGGTCGTGCTGTCGCAGCGCTACACCTCGCGGTTCGATCTGCCGGCCTTCTCGCTCTATCGCGCTTTGCGCCGGATCAATCCCTCGCCGTACCTTTGCTATCTCGATTTCGGCGGTTTTCAGGTGGTCGTCTCCAGCCCGGAAATCCTGGTGCGCCTGCGCGGCGGCCGGGTCGCGATCCGCCCGATCGCCGGCACCCGTTGGCGCGGCAAGACCAAGGAGGAGGACGAGAGGCTCGCCGCCGAGCTGCTCGCCGACCCGAAGGAGCGCGCCGAGCACCTGATGCTGCTCGATCTCGGCCGCAACGATGTGGGCCGGGTCGCCAAGATCGGCACGGTCGAGGTGACGGACAGCTTCTTCATCGAGCGCTACAGCCATGTCATGCACATCGTCTCGCATGTCGAAGGCGACCTCGATCCGCGCCACGACGCGGTCGCGGCTCTGGCGGCGGGCTTTCCCGCCGGCACGGTCTCCGGCGCGCCGAAAGTCAGGGCCATGGAGATTATCGACGAATTGGAGAAGGACAAGCGCGGCATCTATGCCGGCTGCATCGGCTATTTCGGCGCCTCAGGCGACATGGACACCTGCATCGTGCTGCGCGCCTCCGTCGTGAAGGACGGGTTCATGCATGTCCAGGCCGGCGCCGGGATCGTCTATGATTCCGATCCTGCCTACGAGGATCGCGAATGCGCCAACAAGGCGCGAGCGCTGTTCCGCGCAGCCGAGGAGGCGGTCAGATTCGCGACGGGGGCGAAGCGCGGCCAGTAGATCGCGCCTGTCAATCTTTGCGCATCCCGGTTGGCCTCGCCGCGTCACGCTGACTATTCGGCGCTTGGTTCGCGAGCACGATCAAAAGGCTCGCCCCGATCACGCCGCCAAGAATCGCGCCCACGGGCATGAAACTCAGGAACACGAGCATGCCGCAATAACCCTCGAAGCAAGAAGTCTCAAACATCTTTGTCCAAATCATTCCGGCCCCGACGCCGAGCGCGCCGCCGACAAAGGCGCCGAAAAAGAAACCGAAACATCCGCTGAGCGCGCTTTGCATGAGCCCCCCTCCGCCGACGGCGGCGAAAGGTCAGGCTATCCTGCTTGTCATTTCACGGGAACCCATATTTCAAAACCGCCCGCCCCTGTTCGCGAATCGAATTTCTCGTCGTACCTTTCGAGAAGGTCCGGCATGTCGCCATGCTTTAACCCGGCCGCGGGCAACGCGTCGGCGAAGATTGCGTCGATCGTCGCGGCGATGGTCGTGATATGGCCGCCATGCGCGAAGACCGCCCAGCGCTGCGCCGGCAGCTTGATCCCGGTGAAGCCGTCGTCAAGATCGGAGAGGTCCGAGACTTCGACGCCGGCCAGGTAGAACAAGCTGTCGCCGTCGGCCGCGAGGCGCGCGGCGAGGCCATAGGCGACGGCGCCCTTCTGGCCGGGAATGTAGCCGAGATGCGGGTGAAGCGCCTGCCAGAGCGCCGGAATGCCGGCGAGGTCGTTGAGGGCGAAGCGCCGGCCGAAGCCGGCGATGAGCAATGGCCCGCGCGTCTCGATCCGCGGCGGCGGCAGGGCGACGGCGAGCTTGGGATCTTCGCGCAGCGGCTCGACCAAAGGAAGGCCGTGGAGGTCGCCGCGGCTGCGCACTGCCGCCGGCGTGACGCCGAACTGGTCGCGAAAGGCGCGCGTGAACGCCTCATGCGAGCCGTAGCCGGCCGCGAGCGCGACTTCGAGGATGTCCGGCGCGCCGTCGGCCAGCGCGTAAGCCGCGTGCGTCAAGCGCCGGCCGCGAAGATAAGCCGTCAGGCTCGATCCGGTTGCGCGGGAGAAGAGGCGCGAGGTCTGAAATCGCGATAGGCCGCAGACGGAAGCGACCTCGTCGAGCGTCACCTCGCTGGCGAAATGACTCTCGACGTACCATAGCGCTTTTTCGATCGGAGACCGCATCATTCTGTCACGCAGCTCGCGGGCCTGCCTTTCTCTGAAGCGAAGCCGAACAACGAGCTGGGCTGCTCGCCCAGCCGCGTCAAGCCGATCAATCCGCCTCCGTACCGCTCCCGATTTCACGGAGAGCGTCCGCGGCGCAGAACTTATCAAACCCGCCGCCCGAGGCGCTAATTCAGGCGACGACCGCCTCCTCGCGCTGCAGCAGCGCGTTGGAGACCCTTGCCGGCAGGCGTAGGCCTGCGTCGCTTTCATAGCGCCGCCTCACTCGGTCGAAATTGGCGTCGGGATCCGCCGTGAGTTCGGCGAGTTCGTCGAAATAGGCGAGTTGGTCGCCGGAGAGTTCGCCCGGCTTTGGCTTCGCGCCCCAGACGTCCCATGGCAGGACTTCGGCCCCGTTGAGCGCGGCAAGATCGCCGACGAGATTGCCGGCGACGAACCAGAGGCCGCGCAGTTTCGAGAACTCGATGCCGAAAGCGCCAGGGTCGAGCGCGCCGCTGCGGCATTTGCGCCAGGCGTCGGCGGCGATCAGGAATTGATCGCGGGGTACGTCGAGCGGATCGTGGCGGATCGCCAGATTGCGGGTGAAGACCTCGTCGAATTGGGTGTCGAGCAAGGCCCAGCCGCCTCGGTCGGCGCGCCAATATTCGCAGACCCAGTGATCTTCGTATTTGCCGGGGTTGAAATAGGCGCCGAACCCGACGCGCGCTCTCGCCGGCATGCCGTGCTGGCGGAAGGCGGCGACGGCGAGAAGCGTGAAATGCCGGCAGATGCCGACCAGCCGTTTTTCGGGCGGGCGGGCGGCGTCGAGCGGCCGATCATCAAGCGCAAGGATCGCGTCGATCAGCTTTTCGACCGGCCGGATATGGCTCTCGCCGCGCCGCGCGTCAGGCAGCGGACAGCCATAGAAGGGCTGCGCCACGTGCTCGTAAATCACGAGGCTCTGGATCGCGCGGGCGATCCCGGCGGGGTCCGAAGGCAAAGCGGCGAGCAGAGAAGCATGGCGGCCCGGATCGCTGAACGGCGAATGCCGAACATAAAAATCGAGCGCGCCTTGCGGCGCGCGCTGGAGATTGTCGGAGCGGGAGAAGGTCGGGGCGTTCATCGCGAACTCTCCTTGAAGGTCGTTACGCGATCATTGTGCCGTCTCGCCCGCCCCTCCATTTGATCGCGTTTGCAAATTAGGCCGGGCTCGGCGCTGTGCGGAGCCGCGCCTCGGGGAACGGCCTGAAGGTCATAGCGATCAGCGTCGCGCCGATTCCCATGCCGAAGCTGCCGATATAGAGCCACCCGTAATTGCCGGTCACATCGAAAATCCAGCCGCCGAGAAGCGGGCTCGCCGCCATCCCTAAACTGCCGGCCATGGCGGTGCCGCCGATGATGGTCCCCATCATCTTCAACGGAAAGTTCTCGCGCGCGATCACGGCGTAGAGCGGCATCACGCCGGCATAGGTGAAGCCGAAGACGACCGCGACGGAGTAAAATTCCGAAAGGCTATGAGCGAAATAATAGCCCAAGGCGCCGAACGCCTGGACGAGCAGGCCGGCGACGAGGACCCTCTTGGCGCCAAACTTGTCGCCCAGCACGCCGAAACCGAGGCGGCCAGCCAGACCCGCCAGGCCTTCCATGCTGTAGATGGACACCGCGGTCATCGCCGGAATGCCGCAGGTGATGGCGTAGCTGACCGTATGGAAGATCGGCCCCGAATGGGTGGCGCAGCAGCAGAAATTGGTCAGCAGAAGGATGATGAACTGAGGCGAGCGCAGCGCTTCGCCCACAGACATTTCCGCGCCCGGCTCCGCCTCAGCGGCGAGCGAGCCGCCCGCGAGAGCGGGCGGACGGCGCACGAGCAGCGACGCGGGGATCATCACGGCGGCGACGATCGCGGCGACGATCAGCAGCGTCGTGCGCCAATCGTGATGAGAGACCAGCCAGGCGACGATCGGCGACATCGTCATCGGCGCCATGCCCATGCCGGCCGAGACGAGCGACACGGCCAAGCTTCTCTGTGTTTCGAACCAGCCTGTGACGGTCGCCATCATCGGCGCGAAAATCGCCGAGGCGCCGGCGCCGACGACGAGGCCGAACGCGAGTTGGAACGCGAGCAATGACGGCGCGACGCTGGCGAGCGCAACGCCCGAGGCGAGCAGGCAGGAGCCCGCGAACACGACCATCCGGGCGCCTAGACGGTCGGTGACCGCGCCCCAGAACATGCTGCAGAAAGCCATCGCCAGAAAGCCGATCGTCATCGCGCTGGATATGCCGGTGCGCGACCAGCCGGTCGCCTCGGTCATCGGGGTGAGCAGGACCGGCAGCGAGAACATCGAGCCGATGGCTACGCAGCCGATCAACGCGCCCGCGGCGACGATCACCCAACGATAAGAAGAATTCATGACCGAGCCTCTCTTTCCTGGCGGGACCCGCGCTAAGGACGTTCGAGGTCGCCGAAAATCGACACCCAACAATGATTTTTTCCGGAGGCGAATCCCTTCTCCCCGTGACACGGGGAGAAGGTGGCGTGCAGCGCCGGATGAGGGGCTGCGCAGGACTCGAAAATCAAGCGCCCTACGAAGCGCTAATCAGCAAGCTCAGCGCAGCCCCTCATCCGGCCGTGCTACGCACGGCCACCTTCTCCCCGCAAGCGGGGAGAAGGGATTGCGCCGCCTCACCGGATCGGCGGGGCGTATTGCAGGCCGCCCTTATTCCACAGCGCGTTCAGGCCGCGCTTGATCTTGATCGGCGAGCCTTCGCCGACATTGCGGTCGAAAATCTCGCCGTAATTGCCGACATGCTTGATGATTCGATAGGCCCAGTCATTGGTCAGGCCGAGGCCCTTGCCAAAATCGCCTTCGACGCCGAGCAGGCGGCGAATGTCCGGATTGTCCGATTTCAGCTTCTCGTCGACATTGGCCTGGGTGACGCCGAGCTCCTCGGCCGTGAGCAGCGCGTAATGGGT
>JAJPHH010000076.1 GCA_021325385.1 Alphaproteobacteria bacterium | reverse complement strand
GCGGCGCGCGACTTCGCCTCGAAAGTGCAGGTCGGCATGGTCGGAATCAACGTGCCGATCCCGGTGCCGATCGCCTACTACACGTTCGGCGGCTGGAAGCGCTCCGGCTTCGGCGATCTCAACCAGCACGGGCCGGACGCGTTCCGCTTCTACACCAAGACCAAGACGGTCACCTCGCGCTGGCCCTCCGGGGTCAAGGAAGGCGCGAGCTTCAGCATCCCGGTGATGAACTGAGCGCGTCGCATCGGATTTGGAGTCGGCGGTCGCCGTGATAGGCTGAAATCATGACGGCGACCGCCAAAAAGCCGATGTCCGCGGACGAGTTCCTGGCGTGGAGCGAGGGCCAGGAAGGGCGATGGGAGTTGCATGACGGCGTTCCCGTCGCGATGGCGCCGGAACGGATCGCCCACCTCCAAACTAAGGGACAAAGCTTTCGCTCTCTGCAGGCGGCGATAGAACGAGCGAAACTGCGTTGCGAAGCCTTCCCGGGCGGCGCATCCGTGCGCATCCATGACCACATGGTCTTCGAGCCGGACGCTCTCGTATATTGCGGCCCGCCGCTCGCGCCAAATTCGTTGGAAATTCCGACTCCGATCATTGTCGTCGAGGTTCTGTCGCCGAATCCTGCGGCCTATGATCATGGCCCTAAATTGACGGGCTATTTTTCCCTGCGAAGCGTCATTCATTATCTCATCCTCGACGCCGACCGCCGCGTTGCGATTCATCACAAGCGTGGCGTCGAGGACGTTATCGAAACGCGAATATTGTCGGAGGGAATGCTGCGGCTGGATCCTCCCGGACTCCAAATTCCTGTCGCTGAGCTTTTTCCGATCTAAGGCTCCGGTGTTCGACCTCTCCCCCGAGCAGCTCGCCCTCCGCGACATGGCGAAGAAATTCGCGGATGAGCGCTTCGCGCCGAACGCGATCGATTGGGATCAGCGCAAGCATTTCCCCGTCGATGAGTTGCGCGAGGCGGCGGCGCTCGGCATGGGCGCGATCTATGTGCGCGAGGAGAGCGGCGGCTCCGGCTTGAGCCGGCTCGACGCCGCGGTAATTTTCGAAGCTTTGGCGACCGGATGTCCGAGCACCGCGGCGTACCTTTCCATCCACAATATGGTCGCCTGGATGATCGACCGCTTCGGTTCGCCGGATCTCATCGCCCGGTTCGTGCCGAAGCTCGCCAGCATGGAGCATCTCTCCAGCTACTGCCTGACCGAGCCGGGCGCCGGCTCGGATGCGGCGGCGCTGAAGACTCGGGCGCGGCGGGACGGCAATTCCTCTTACCTGCTTGACGGCGTCAAGCAGTTCATCTCCGGCGCCGGCGCCGCCGACGTCTATCTGATCATGGCGCGAACCGGCGGCGAAGGCGCAGGCGGCGTCTCGGCCTTCCTCGTCGAGAAGGGTACGCCCGGCCTCTCCTTCGGCGCCAATGAACGCAAGATGGGCTGGAACACGCAGCCGACGCGCCAGGTGATCATGGAGAATGCGCGCGTCCCGGCCGATAACCTCATCGGCGAAGAGGGCCACGGCTTCAAGATCGCCATGGCCGGCCTCGACGGGGGGCGGCTCAATATCGGCGCTTGCGCGCTCGGCGGCGGCGAGGCGGCGCTCGCAAAGGCCCTTGTCTATATGCGCGAGCGCAAGGCTTTCGGTCGGCCGATCATCGACTTTCAGGCCCTGCAATTCCGCCTGGCCGATATGGCGATCTCGCTCGAAGCGGCGCGCTCATTGCTCTGGCGCGCCGCCGCGGCGCTCGACGCCAAGACGCCCGACGCGACCCGGCTCTGCGCGATGGCGAAGAAGATTGCGACCGACGCCGGCTTCAATGCCGCCAACGACGCGCTGCAAATGCTTGGCGGCTACGGCTATCTCGCGGATTACGGAATCGAGAAGATCGTTCGCGACTTGCGCGTGCACCAGATTCTCGAGGGAACGAATGAGATCATGCGGCTGATCGTGGCGCGGGAATTGATGGCGTGAGGCCGGTCACGGATTTGGATAGACAATCAGCCCTACATTAGCTAATCTATCTTAGCTAACGAAGGATCGGCCCGTGACAATTGTCACCATTCATACCGCGAAGACGACTTTGTCCCAGCTTCTCGCCCGGGTTGAAGCCGGTGAGGAAATCGTGCTGGCGCGCGGCAAACAGCCGGTCGCCAAGCTCGTGCCTTATCAAGCGCGAAAGGCCAAGCGTCGATTTGGAAAATATAAGGGTGTCATCACCATCGATGATAGCTTCTTTGAGCCTCTCACAGAAAAGGAATTGAAGGATTGGGGTCTATAATGCGCCTGCTCCTCGATACGCACGCGCTTCTTTGGTGGTTCGTTGGCGATGAGAGGCTTTCGCAGGCGGCAAAACGCGCGATCGGCCGGTGTTCCGACACATTTGTCAGCGCCGCAAGCGCTTGGGAGATAGCGATAAAACACCGCGCTGGAAAACTTCCCGGCGCGAGCGCAATCATCGGCGATATGAGCGCCGCGGTTGCCGACGAAGAGTTCCGAGAATTGCCGATCAGCCTCAATCACGGCCAGATTGCAGGCTCCTTGCCGGATCTCCACCGCGATCCTTTCGATCGAATGCTCATGGCCCAAGCAATGGCCGAGAACCTCGTTCTCGTATCCAACGAACGCCTCTTTGACGCGTACGGCGTCGCGCATCTGTGGTAGCGGCCGTACCTACTCCGCCGCCTCCGCCAGCGCCGGATAGTCCGTGTAGCCCTCCGCCCCCTCCGCATAGAATGTCGCCGCATTCCACTGATTCAGCGGCGCGTTGAGCGCGAAACGGCGCGGCAGGTCGGGATTGGCGATGAACAACTTGCCAAAGGCGACCGCGTCCGCTTCGCCCGCGGCGAGAACCTGCTCGGCCTGCTCGCGGCTGAAAGCCTCGTTGGCGATGTAGACGCCGCCGAACGCCTGCTTGAGCGCCGGCCCGAGCCGTGGCGCTTTCATCGACTCGCGCGCGCATATGAAGGCGATTTTCCGCCTGCCGAGTTCGCGCGCGACATAGCCGAACGTGGCCGGGAGATCGCTGTCGCCCATATCATGCGAGTCGGCGCGCGGCGCGAGATGCACGCCGACGCGGCCCGCCCCCCAGACGGAGACGACTGCGTCGGTTACCTCCAGCAACAAGCGGGCGCGATTCTCGATCAGGCCGCCATAGCGGTCTGTTCGCTTGTTGGTGCTGTCCTGGAGAAATTGGTCCAGCAGATAGCCGTTCGCGCCGTGGATCTCGACGCCGTCGAATCCCGCCGCTTTGGCGTTTTCCGCGCCCTTGCGATACGCCTCTACGACGCCTGGGATCTCGTCCGTCTCCAAGGCGCGCGGCGTCACATAGGGCCGTTCCGGCCGCACCAGACTGACATGGCCCTTGGGAGCGATGGCGCTCGGCGCGACGGGCAGCGCGCCATCGTGATAGATCGGGTCGGAGATGCGGCCGACATGCCAGAGCTGGAGCAGCATCCGGCCCCCGGCCTGATGCACCCCCTGAACGATCCGCCGCCAACCCTCGACCTGCTCCTCGGACCAAATCCCTGGCGTCCGGGGATAGCCGACGCCGAGCGGCGCGACGGAAGTCGCTTCCGACAAGATGAGCCCGGCCGAAACCCGCTGCACGTAATAGTCCCGCATCAGGCCATTGGGGATGCGTCCTTCGCCGCTGGCCCGCGTGCGCGTCAGAGGCGCCATGAAGATGCGGTTTGGCAGAGCGAGATCGCCGACCGTAATCGGATCAAATAGCGTTGGCATACTGCAATTATCCTTAAAACCCGGGCACGCATCGCACAATAGATAAGCCGCTGCCGCAGCGCAGCAAGAACAGCCGACGAAAACTGACGGCTTTGTGAAGATCGGCTAGACGGCGAGGAGCGCCACGGCCGACGCGGATCGGCGCCGACGCTTGCCTTTTTTGCGGCCGCCGCGCATAGCGCCGCGTCAAAGGGCATCGGTTCGGACGCTTTCTCCATGGGTTTCAAATGCGGCATTGTCGGGCTGCCCAATGTGGGCAAGTCGACGCTCTTCAACGCGTTGACGCAGACCGCGGCGGCGCAAGCGGCGAATTACCCGTTCTGCACGATCGAGCCCAATGTCGGCGACGTCGCAGTGCCGGATCCGCGCCTCGAAACGCTGGCCAAGATCGCCCATTCCAAGGAGATCGTGCCGACCCGGCTGACCTTCGTCGACATTGCCGGGCTGGTGCGCGGCGCCTCAAAAGGCGAGGGCCTCGGCAATCAGTTCCTCGCCAATATCCGCGAATGCGACGCGATCGCCCATGTCGTGCGCTGCTTCGAGGACAGCGAGGTCACCCATGTCGAAGGGCGGATCGATCCGCTTTCCGACATTGCGACGATCGAGACGGAGCTCATGCTCGCCGATCTTGAAAGCCTCGAACGCCGCGTTGTCTCGCTCGAAAAGAAGGCCAAGGGCGCCGACAAAGAGGCGAAGGAGACGCTCGATCTCGTCAACCGCTGCCTGGCTGAACTGCGCGAGGGCCGCCCGGCTCGCGCCGCGATGGGGTCCCCCGAAGAGCGCCGCGCCTTTCAATCGCTCGGCCTGCTCTCGTCGAAGCCGGTTCTCTATGTCTGCAATGTCGAGGAGGCGAGCGCGGATAAAGGCAACCCCTTTTCCGATCTCGTGGCCGAACAAGCGGCCAAGGAGGGCGCGATCGCAGTCGTCGTCTCGGCGAAAATCGAGAGCGAGATCGCGGTGTTGCCGGCGAGCGAGCAGAGAGACTACCTCGAAGCGGTCGGCCTGCACGAGCCCGGGCTCAATCGCGTGATCCGCGCGGGTTACGAGCTTCTGCGCCTGGTCACGTTCTTCACGGTCGGCCCGAAAGAGGCGCATGCCTGGACCGTGGAGAACGGCGCCAAGGCCCCCCAGGCCGCGGGCGTCATTCATTCCGATTTCGAAAAAGGCTTCATCCGCGCCGAGACCATCGCTTACGCCGATTACGTGGCCTTCAATGGCGAAGCCGGCGCGCGCGAAGCGGGCAAGTTCCGGCTCGAAGGCAAGGATTATGTGGTCGCCGACGGCGACGTGCTTCATTTCAGATTCGCGACCTAGACGACGCCTCGTCTTGGCCAGGGCTTGCGCGGGCCATCCGCGCGCCACGGCTCTTGCGGACGCTTGACGCTCTCCGCCAGCCGCCTTGCGTTGCGCCTGCGGCTATGCGTGGATGGCCGGGACAGGCCCGGCCAAGACGAGGCGGGCGGGCGCTGGCCAGGCTCCGGAAACTCCTCCCCATGAACACGCTCTATTTCGAGGACTTCCCGATCGGCCAAGCGCAGGAATATGGCGACGTCGAAGTCAGCGCGCTGCACATCAAGAATTTCGCCGAACAGTTCGATCCGCAACCTTTTCACCTCGACGAGGGCGCCGCGCAAGAGACGATGGCCCGCGGCTTGATCGCCTCGGGCTGGCACACCGTCGTCATGCTGCATCGCATGAATTATGAGGCGTTTCTCAAGCGGATGGCGAGCCAGGGCGGGCTCGGCGTCGAGGAAATCAAATGGACCAAGCCGGTGAGGCCCGGCGACCGGCTCAGAGCCAAATGCACCGTCGCCGCGGCGCGGCCGTCGAAGTCGCGGCCAGAGCTCGGCATCGTCGAATTCTTCTTCGAAGTCATCAACCAGAACGAGGAGATCGTGATGACCGAAAAGCTGATCGCGCTCCTCAAGCGCCGGCCTTCCGCGGAGGGCGCGGCATGAGCCTCTTCTTCGAAGATATGACGGTCGGCGTCGAGAACGAATTGGGCGCTAAGGTTTTCACGCGCGAATCGATCATCGCCTTCGCCATCCTCTATGATCCGCAGCCCTTTCACTTGAGCGACGAAGCCGGGCGGGCTTCGATCTACGGCTCGCTGATCGCTTCGGGCTGGCATACTGCCAGCGTCTGCATGCGCTTGATCGTGGAAGATCGCCAGCGCCGGCGCGCCGAGGCGGCGAAACGCGGCGAGCCTTTGCCAAAAATCGGCGTCTCGCCGGGCGTGCGCGATTTGCGTTGGCCGGTCGCGGTCAGGCCCGGCGATCGCATCGCTTATTTCGGCCGTATCGAAAATCTGTCCGAAACCAAGCGGCCGCAATGGGGGCTCACGACCAGCCGCACATGGGGCGTCAACCAGGACGGCGCCGAGGTCTTCTCGATGATTGGCGGCGTGCTGTGGGAAAGGCGGCCGGCGTGACCGCGCAATGAAGGCAGGCCGGCGGCTCGATATCGCAATCGCCGAGGCGAGCGCCGCGGATATCGGCTTCATCATGGCGGCGGAGCGCCGCGAGGGTTATGAACATTTGGTCGGTCGGTCCGAGGAGGCGTGGCACCGGGCGGCGATCGAGGACAAGCGCTACGCGTATTTCTTGGCGTTGCGCGGCGGCGAGCGCGTCGGCTTTGCGATCCTGCGCGATTGGGACGCGCCCGAACAGGTGACGCACATCAAGCGCATCGCCGTCGTCGAGCCCGGCCGCGGCTTCGGCAAGGCGTTTCTCGATCTGATCCTCGATGAAGTCTTCCGCCGGACCCAAGCCTATCGGCTGTCGCTCGGCCTTTTTCCCGAGAATTTGCGCGCGCGGCGGGCTTATGAAGGGGTTGGCTTCAAGGCGGAGGGAATCTCGCGCGGCAGCGCGTACTTTGGCGGCGTCAATCGCGACGAATTGGTGATGGCGATCCTGAGGCCGGAATGGCGGGCGCTCCGGGAGAGGTCGGCTTCGAATGGCCGGGAGGAACCGGCAACGATCCGTACCGGCGCCCGGTGACTAAATCGCTTCGCCGCCCACCTCGGCTTCGCTTCACGCCGCCAGCGCCGTCTCGACCAGTTGCGCCCAATAGCTGATTCCGTAAGGCAGCGCCGCGTCGTTGAAGTCATATTTCGGATCGTGCAGGCCAGCGCTGTCGCCATTTCCAAGAATGATGAAAGCGCCGGGCCGGGCTTCGAGCATGAAGGAAAAGTCTTCAGCGCCCATGATCGGCGGCGCGTCCGTGCTGACCTTGTCCTCGCCGGCGACTTTCCGGGCGACGCCGGCGGCAAAATCCGCCTGGTCTGGATGATTGCTCATCATCGGATAGCCGCGTTCATATTTGACATCGACTTTTGCGCCCAGCGCCGAGCCGACGCCCCTGGCGATTTCGATCACGCGCCGCTCGGCGAAATCCCGCGTCGCGGGCGAGAAGGTGCGCGTCGTGCCCAAGAGCTGAGCCGTCTGGGGGATGACGTTGAAGTTCGCGCCAGCCTCGAACCGCGTCACCGAGACGACGCAGGAATCGAGCGGATCGACGCCGCGCGCGACGATGCTCTGCAAGGCGTTGACGATCTGCGCGCCGGCAAGAACGGGATCGACGCAATGGTGCGGATAGGCCGCGTGACCGCCCTGGCCTTCGATGTCGATCGTGATGCGATCGGCGGCGGCGAAAAATGGGCCCTTGCGGATCGCGAATCTGCCGATAGGCAGTTTGGGCATATTGTGCATGCCGAACACCTGAGCGACGCCGAACCGCTCCATCAGCCCGTCATCGATCATCGCCTTCGCCCCGGCGCCGCCCTCCTCCGCCGGTTGGAATATGACGATCGCCGAGCCGGCGAAATTGCGCGTTTTGGCGAGATATCGCGCCGCGCCGAGCAGCATGGCGGTGTGGCCGTCATGGCCGCAGGCGTGCATCTTGCCCTCGGCCTGGGACCGATAGGGGAGGTTCGTCGTCTCATGGATCGGCAGCGCGTCCATATCGGCGCGCAGACCGATCGTGTTTTTACTTTCCCCGAGTCTGCCGCGAATGACGCCGACAACGCCGGTTCGACCGATCCCGGTCGCCACCTCGTCGCAGCCGAACGCCCTCAATTTCTCGGCGACGAAGGCGCTGGTGCGGTGGACGTCGTAGAGCAGTTCCGGATTTTGATGAATGTCGCGACGCCATTCTCGCGCGTCTGCGACGAATTCCTCCACGGCGTTCATCGGCATGAGGCGGCTCCGTTCGACTGAAGTCGGACACATCTCGCATCGTCCGCGCAACGGCGGAATTCGGTGCGATGCTTTCACGGGTTGCGGCGCCCGCCCGCCGCCGGCGAGGAGACGATAACCCGATAGCAGCAGGGCCGCGGTCGGCCGGAAAGTCAACCCAATTCTGAGCGACGGACGCGTCGCAGCGATTACTTGCGGCGCAACAGGAACACGGCTTGCTCGCCGAGCAGATTCCATGCCCACCAGGGCAGATTGACCTGCAGAGGCCTGCCCTTGCCGTCTAGAGCGAGACTTTTCTCGATGCGCGCGCCAACTTCGCGGGTCAAATCGACGAAATCGCGGATCGTGCAGAAATGGATGTTGGGCGTGTCGTACCAAGCATAGCTGAGGCTTTCGGTGACCGGCATGCGGCCGCGGAAAGCGAGTTGGGCCCGGATGCGCCAATGACCGAAATTGGGAAACGACACGATGGCCCGCCGGCCTATGCGCAGCATGTGTTCGAGGACGACTTTCGGCTGCCGCGTCGCCTGGAGGGTTTGCGACAGGATAACGTAGTCGAAAGCGTCGTCCGGATAATCGACCAGGTCCGTATCGGCGTCGCCCTGGATGACCGAGAGGCCCTTGGCGACGCAGTCATGGACGCCCTTCTGCGACAGTTCGATGCCGCGGCCGTCGACGCCACGCGTATCGGCGAGCAACCTTAAAAGCGCGCCGTCGCCGCAGCCGACATCGAGCGCGCGCGAACCGGGCTCGACCATCTCGGCGACGCGCACGAGATCGATGCGGGTCTGAGGCGCGGGCGCGGTCATCGTCTTTTGCGCAATCAGCGTGAGCGGGCCGGCCGCAGGCCGCGGGCGCGGGCGGCCGCGTCGATGAAGCCGCGCGTCGCCGCGAAGAGGTCCGGCTCGTCGAGCAGGAAGGCGTCGTGACCCTTGTCCGTTTCGACCTCGACGAAGGAGACGGAGGCGCCGGTGGCGTTGAGCGCATGGACGATGGCGCGCGAATCGGCGGTCGGAAACAGCCAATCCGAGGTGAAGGAGACGACGCAGAAACGCGTCTTGGCGTCTTTGAACGCGCCGGGGAGCGAGCCGCCGTAATCAGCCGCGAGATCGAAATAATCCATCGCCCGGGTCATGAACAAATAGGAGTTGGGATCGAAGCGCTCGACGAAAGTCGCGCCCTGATGGCGCAGATACGATTCGACCTGGAAGTCGGCGTCAAAGGAGAAGGTGCGCGCGGCGCGGTCCTGTAGTTTGCGGCCGAATTTCCGGTGCAGCGCGTTTTCGGAAAGATAGGTGATATGCGCCGCCATGCGGGCGACGGCGAGACCCTTGCTCGGGCTGACGCCTTCGGCCAGATATCGGCCGTCGCGCCAATCCGGGTCGGCCATGATCGCTTGCCGGCCGACCTCGTGGAAGGCGATGTTTTGCGACGAGTGCCGCGCCGCAGTCGCAATCGGCAAAGCGCTGAAGACGCGATCCGGGTAGCTCGCCACCCATTGCAGCACCTGCATGCCGCCCATCGAGCCGCCGGCTACGCAGAACAGCGTTTCGATGCCGAGGTGATCGATGAGCATGGCCTGGGCGCGGACCATGTCGGCGATCGTGACGAGCGGCAGGTCGAGCCCGTAGGGCTTGCCTGTCGCCGGATTGGTCGAGGCTGGCCCCGTCGTCCCCATGCAGCCGCCAAGGACATTGGCGCAGATGACAAAAAAACGCTCGGTGTCGATCGGCTTGCCTGGTCCGACCATCGTCTCCCACCAGCCGCTTTTGCCGGTGACCGGGTTGCGGTTGGCGACATGCTGGTCGCCGGTCAGCGCGTGGCAAATGAGAAAAGCGTTCGATTTGGCCGGGTTAAGCGCGCCATAGGTCTGATACGCGATGGTCAGCGGCGTCAGACCCACGCCGGCGTCGAGGCGCAACGGACGGTCCGGCCCAAAGCGTGCGACCAAGCTGCTGGGCGCATCCGCTTCGAGCGTGCTGCCATTCAAATTTGGCGCTGGGCCGCCCAAGGCTTGCTCCTCCGGCTTGTTCGATGTGTCGAACGTCTCGTTTGTTATATGGAATACAACGACCGACTCAAGCGGAATCTGCTTCGGGGGCGACGGCGCGCTCTTAACCAGATGTTGGCGATCTTTGCATCTTTGCCGCCGCGCTAACTTCGCGGAGGGGGCGCCCGCTTTAGATTGAAGAAAATCGGGAGCGGTCGACAAGATCGCAGCGCCAATGAATGCGGGATGGGTTGAGCCCAATGCCCTGCCTTCGCAGGGCGCATTGGGCGGCCTTGAAGAATGGGACCGGACAGACCCGCCGCGGAAATCCAGCGGCGTTCGTCGCCGGATATGGCCGGCCTTCGTCCTGGCCGCCTTAGCGGCCGCGGCTATCGCACTTACGCCGTTGGCTCGACGGCCGATCGAGCCATCGCCATCGCCCAGCTTGCAACCGTCCCGCGATTTCCAGCCGCGCTCGGACCTGCCGCCCTTGGTCTATGTCCGGGCGCTCGACGGCGGCAAAGCGGCGGCGACCTACGCGGCTGAGACCCGCGACGCGGACGGCGCAAGGAAAGACGCGTTGACCCTAGGCGACCCCGCTTCGGACGGGCCTTTTCTTCGCGCCACGGCGCGGATCGGCGGCGCCGAGGGACGCCAAGCTCTGTTTTTCGTCGACATCGCGCGGCAGGCCGCGGAGCTCGGCGAAGCGGTCGCGCGTGCGTCCAATCCGCAGGCCGAGCCGGGCGATGCGCTGCTTTACTCGGACGTGACGCTCGATGCGGGAGGCCGTGAGCGCGCCTGCCTCGGCTTTCGCTTCAACGGGTCCGGCCCTATCGATTTTTCCGGCCTCGCCTGCGGCGGCGTCGGCCGACCGGTCGAGCGCGCGGCGTTGGAATGCCTCGTTTGGCGAATCGAGCCGACCCCCGCCGGCGCGGCGGCCGGGCTTGATAAGCTCATAAAAAGTGCGGCCAACCGAAAATCCGGCTGCTGAGGCCCGGCCGCGGCGATCGTCGATCCGTTTACAATGATGGAAGGACCGCCGCCGCCTTTCAGTTCTTTCCGAGTTCGGCGACCACGGCGTCGCCCATTTGCGCGGTCGACACGACAGCGTTGCCGGGGGCCTGGATATCGGCGGTCCGCAATCCGACGCCGAGCACGGCCGAGATTGCGGCGTCGAGCCGGTCTGCCGCCTCGTTGAGGCCGAAGGAATAGCGCAAAGCCATTCCGAACGAGCCGATCATGGCGATCGGGTTGGCGAGGCCCTTGCCGGCGATGTCCGGCGCAGACCCATGCACGGGCTCATAGAGCGCCTTCCGCTTGCCCGTCTTCGGGTTGATTTCGCCGAGCGAAGCCGAGGGCAACATGCCGAGCGAGCCGGTCAGCATCGCCGCGACGTCCGACGGCATATCGCCGAATAGATTATCGGTGACGATGACGTCGAACTGCTTCGGCTTGCGCACCAACTGCATGCCGAGCGCGTCGGCGAGTTGATGTTCGAGCATCACGTCCGGATATTCGCGCTTGTGCAGCGCCGTGACAACCTCGTTCCACAGCACGCCGGATTTCATCACGTTGCGCTTTTCCGAGGAGGTCACTTTGTTGCGACGCTTACGCGCAAGATCGAAGGCGACGCGGGCGATGCGCTCGATCTCGTAGGTGTCGTAAACCTGGGTATCGACGCCGCGCTTCTGGCCGTTGCCGAGGTCGATGATCTCCTTGGGCTCGCCGAAATAGACGCCGCCGGTCAGCTCGCGCACGATCATGATGTCAAGGCCTTCGACCAACTCGCGCTTGAGCGAGGAGGCGTCAGCGAGCGCCGGATAGCAGATCGCGGGGCGCAGATTGGCGAAGAGCTGCAGATCCTTGCGCAGGCGGAGCAGGCCGGCCTCCGGCCTAACTTCGTAAGGCACGCCGTCCCATTTCGGGCCGCCGACGGCGGCGAGCAACACGGCGTCGGCGGCGTGGGCGCGCTCGACGTCGGCGTCGCTGATCGCCTCGCCATGCGCGTCATAGGCCGACCCGCCGACCAACCCTTTTTCAACCTCGAACTGGGCCAGCCCAGAACGGCTGAAGAAACCGACGACCTTTTCAACCTCGGCCATGACTTCGGGCCCGATGCCGTCGCCGGGAAACAGAAGCAATTTGAACGTCGCCATCGGGACCTTATGGGTGTTAGATGAGCGCGATGTGCTAGCGCATTTTTTCCCGTGGGGGAAAGAGATTTGGCGTCCGGAGCCTGCTTGTCCTTCCCGCTTGAGCGGGACTTCCGAGAACCGTCGCGCTCGGCGGCCGCCGCAGCCCGGATTCCCGCTTTCGCGGGAATGACATCGGCTCGCTGACAGCGGGCCGAAGCCATGATCGTCAGCAACAGCGCCGCCGAGCAGTTCTTGAAGCGTCCGCCGGGCGGCGAGGTTTTCTTCCTCGTCCACGGCCATGACGAAGGCTTGATCCGCGAGCGCGTCCGCAAGCTGGTCGATCGCGCGCTTGGCGGCGAGCCCGATCCGCTGCGGCTCGTCCGCCTGGACGGCGACATCGTCGCCAAGGAGCCCGGCCTGTTGGCGGACGAAGCGCGGGCGATCTCGATGTTCGGCGGCAGCCGGGTGATCTGGCTGACGGCTCAGAGCCGCGATCTCCTGCCGGCGCTCGAACCGCTGTTCAAGGCGCCGCCGGCCGAATGCGCGATCGTCGTCGAGGCGGGATCGCTCAAGAAAGGCGGCGAATTGCGCGTTCTGTTCGAGCGGGACGCGAAGGCGGTCGCGATCGAATGCTATCCCGACGATCGCCGCAGCTTGGCGGCGATGATCGAGGAGGAGGCGCGCGCGGCCGATCTGCGCGTCCCGCCGGAGGTGCGGGATGCGCTGTTAGAGCTCCTCGGCGCCGATCGTATGACGACGCGCAACGAAATTGCGAAATTGATGCTTTACGCTCGGGGCCGCGGGACGATCGCTGCCGAGGACGTCCAGGCGATCGTTTCCGACGCCGCGCCGTCCATGCTCGATGACGCGGTCGACGCCGCTTTCGCCGGCGAGATAAGGGGCGCCGACCGATCGGCGCACGCCTATTTCGCGGATGGCGGCGACGCGTCGCTCTTGCTCTCTTCGCTTGTGCGCCAGGCCGGCCTGCTTCATCGGCTGCGCGTCGAGATGGATTCAGGCCGGCCTTTCGAAGCGGCGCTGCAAGCGGCGCGCGCGCGCGTCTTCTTCGCCCGGAAAGCCGCTCTCGAGCGCGCCGCCAATCGCTGGTCGTCGGCTCGCCTCAATCGCCTATTCGCGCCGCTGCAGGCGGCGGCGTTGCGCGCGCGCCAGGACCCCGACATCGCCGAGCCGTCGGCGCTGCGCGCGCTGTGGGCGGTCGCCTCCAGCGCGCGCGGCTCCGGATAAAGCCGGCCGGGCGGCCGATTCACCCAACCGCCACGCCCAGCCGCCGGCAGAGATCGTCGAGCTGCTCGAAATTGGCGAAGGCGATCTTCAGTTCGCCGCGCTCGCCATCGTGGCGGACCGCGACTTTGACGCCGAGCGCCAGCGAAAGTCTTTTCTCGAGCGCGCGCGTATCGGCGTCGGCTTTGTCCAAGAGTTTTTTCGGGGCAGCCTTCTCTGTCGGCGCCGCCGGCGCCTGGCTGAGCCGCTCGACATCGCGCACGGTCAAGCCCTCCGCGACGATGCGGCGTGCGACGGCGTCGGGGTCAGGCAAGGCGAGCAGCGCGCGAGCGTGTCCGGCAGTAATGTCTCCCGACGCCAATAGCGCGCGCGCTTCGTTGGGTAGGTTGAGCAGGCGCAGCGTGTTGGCGATATGGCTGCGGCTCTTGCCGAGGATATGCGCGACCTCCGCTTGCGAATAGCCGTGCTCCTCCATCAATTGCAGATAGCCGGTCGCCTCTTCAAGCGGATTGAGGTCGGCGCGTTGGACGTTCTCGATAATGGCGATCGCGAGGGCGTCCTTGTCGCTGGCTTCGATGACGATGATCGGCACTTCATGCAGTCCGGCGCGCTGCGCCGCTCTCCAGCGTCGTTCGCCGGCGATGATCTCGAAAGCGTCGGCCGCGCCGGGCGCGGTGCGGACAAGAATCGGCTGGATGACGCCGCGCTCGCGGACCGAAGCGGCGAGGTCTTCGATCTCGCCCTCATTGAAGTTCTTGCGCGGATTGCGCGGATTGGCGCGCAGAAATGCGATCGGCGCCTTGCGCTGACTGCTGCGCGGCGGCGGATCGGCGGCGGCGGTCGGCTCCGGCGCGGAGCCAAGCAGCGCCGCTAAGCCGCGGCCAAGCCGCTTGCTGTCATGGGCGCGGGCGTGTTCGGCCATTGCGGGCTCCTGTCAACGGTACGTCGTCTCTGTCGGAGAGAGGAGGGCAGGTGAGAGATCAAGGCTGCTGGAAGGGACGCCGCGGCGACGCCGTATTGTATGTACAGAGGCGTCGACGCGACTGGAAGCGCCGATCCATTGAAGATCAAGCTGCGCGCCATCGTCCCTCGCGTTGAATAACTTCGGAGGCGAGCTTAAGGTACGCCTGACTGCCGGCGCATTTCAGGTCATAGAGCAACACCGGCTTGCCGTAGGACGGCGCTTCGGAGACGCGGACGTTGCGGGGGATCACGGTCTGATAAACTTTCTCGCCCATGAAAGCGCGCACGTCGTCCATAACTTGCGTGGCTAGGTTGTTGCGCGGATCGTACATGGTGAGGACGACGCCGTGAATCGCGAGATCGGGGTTGAGCGATTTTCGCACCTGCTCGACCGTCTCGAGGAGCTGCGAAAGGCCTTCGAGCGCAAAGAATTCGCATTGCATCGGCACGACGACGGCGTCTGCCGCGGCAAGGCCATTCAATGTCAGGAGATTGAGCGAGGGCGGGCAATCAATGAGGATGTAGCTGATCGGCGGGTTGCGCGCGCCGGTCTCGAACAGTTCCTTCAAAGCATGCTTGAGCTTGAGAGCGCGGTCGGCGTGGCCGGCTATCTCCAGCTCCACGCCGAGCAGGTCCATGGTCGAGGGCGCGATGAACAAGCGGGGCACCGCGGTCGGCATGATCACTTCGGCGAGGGTCTTGTCGCCGACCAGGGCGTCGTAGCTCGAAGAGACCCGCGCCTTGCGGTCGATGCCGAGACCGGTCGAGGCGTTGCCCTGTGGATCGAGATCGATCAACAGAACCTGCTCCCCGATGGCCGCGAGCGCCGTGCCGAGATTGATCGCCGTGGTGGTCTTGCCGACGCCGCCTTTCTGGTTGGCGACGACCAGGACTCGAGGGTTGTTTTGCGCGTTCATCTACGGCTCCGGCCGGCAAACCGGAGCCGGCGCTTCGATCAACGGGCTCCGCGCCTTGACAACGGCGATCGCCGACATGGGATCAGTTCTACTCCTGGAAAATTCGATCGCGTATTTCGAATAATCAGAACTGTGTATGGCCTCGAGAGTTTTTCCCCTCGGAAAAATCCCTACCGCCCCCACGTTGAGCCATATGTTGCAGAAGTCGATGAGTCGCGGCAAGGGAGCAAGCGCGCGAGCGGTCACGGCGTCCACAGCGTCGGCGATGCGCGCCGGCGCCTCTTCGATCCGGACGTTGTGAACGACCGCCGGCGCTCCCGCCGCCCGCGCCGCTTCGCGCAAGAATGCGCATTTTCGTTTGTCGATCTCGACAAGGTGCACGGTCGCGCCAGGCGTGTCAGCGAGCTGGATCGCGAGCACCATGCCTGGAAATCCGGCGCCGGAGCCGAGATCGACCCAGATTCTTGCATCCGGCGCAAAGGCTAACAACTGCGCGCTATCCGCGATGTGTCGCGTCCACACTTGGGCGAAGCTGGCGTCGGAGATCAGGTTGATCGTGTTCCGCCATTTCGCCAGCAACGCGACATAGATGTCGAGACGCGCCAACGTTTCACGTGAAACAGGAACGAGGCGCAAGGCGGCGGTGCGATCTTCGTCGACACTCATGGCAACAGGATAGTTCTCCCGCGTCCCTCCAACGAAAGCCGTGACGCGCGACCCAATTTTACGCCCGCGCGCAAGGAGAACGAGGCGCTCAGACGCCCACAGCGCTCGCCTGTTTTCGCAGCGAAGCTCGTCGCGCATGCGCCATGACCAGCGCCAGCGCGGCCGGGGTCATGCCTTCGATTCGACTCGCCTGCCCGACGCTGCTTGGCCGGATCAGCCGGAACTTCTCGCGCAACTCGTTTGAAAGACCGGATATCTGACCATAATCGAGATCCGCGGGAATCTCGATCGCCTCGCCGCGGCGGAAGCGGGCGGCGTCCTCATCCTGTCGCTTGAGATAGACGGAATATTTTGCGTCGGCCTCGAGCCGGCGAGCGATCGGCGGTGCGATGGCGGCGAGCTCGGGCCAAATTCGGGCGAGGTCGGCGATCGCGATGTCGGGAAAGGCGGCCAGATCGAACGCGTTGCGGCGGACCCCGTCCTGATTGATCGCGAGCCCAAACCCAGCGAGTTTGGCTGGCGTCGCGCAGCAGGATTCCAGCAAGCGGCGCGCGGCGGCGAGGCGATCCGCTCGGTCCGTGAACGCAGCGGCGCGGCGCCCGCCGACGCAGCCCAACGCCAAGCCTTTCGGGGTCAACCGTTCGTCCGCATTGTCAGCCCGCAGCGACAGGCGGGATTCCGCCCGCGAGGTGAAAATCCGGTAGGGCTCGGTCACCCCGCGCGTCGTCAGATCGTCGATCATGACGCCGAGATAGGATTCGGCTCGATCGAAGACGACGCCGTCGCCGCCGCCCGCCCGGCGCGCGGCGTTGATCCCGGCGACGAGGCCCTGCGCTGCGGCCTCCTCATAGCCGGTCGTGCCGTTAATTTGGCCGGCGAGAAAAAGGCCCCTGACTCGCTGCGTCTCAAGAGTCAGGTCCAGTTGGCGGGGATCGATGTAGTCGTATTCGATCGCGTAGCCGGGCCTGACGATGCGAGCCTTCTCCAGGCCTTCGATCGTCTTGAGAAAGTCGGCCTGAATCTCGGGCGGCAGCGAGGTCGAAATTCCGTTCGGATAGACCGTCGGGTCGTCCAGCCCTTCCGGCTCCAGGAAAATCTGGTGAGAGTCGCGGTCGGGGAAGCGGACGACCTTGTCCTCGATCGAGGGACAATAGCGCGGGCCGCGCCCCGATATGGCGCCGGAATAAACCGCCGTGCGATGAGCGTTGGCGCGCACGATCGCATGGCCGATCGGATTGGTGCGGGTGATGTGGCAGACCACTTGCGGCGTCGTGATCTTTTCCGTCAAGGCCGAGAAAGGCTCCGGCAGATCATCGCCTGGCTGCGCCTCCAGCCTCGCCCAATCGACCGTGGCCCCGTCGAGCCGAGGCGGCGTGCCGGTCTTGAGCCGCGCCAGAGAGAAGCCCAGCCCGTCCAGGCATTCAGCCAGAGCGACTGACGGCCTATCGCCGTATCGCCCGGCCGGTATCCGTTCTTCGCCGCGATGGATGATTCCCCGCAGGAACGTCCCAGTCGTAATGACGAGAGCGCCGCAAGAAATCACGCGCCCGTCGGCCAGATCGAGGGAAGCAATGCGCCCGTCCGCGATTTGAAAACGCTCGGCCTCGGCTTGGATCAACGTAAGGTTCGGCGCCTCCCGCATCAGTTCCTGCATGGCCCGCGCATAGAGCTTGCGATCGGCCTGCGCGCGCGGCCCCTGAACCGCGGGACCTTTGCGGCGGTTGAGAATGCGGAACTGGATGCCCGCGCTATCGGCGGCGCGGGCCATCACGCCGTCCAGCGCATCGATTTCGCGGACGAGATGGCCCTTGCCCAGCCCGCCGATCGCCGGGTTGCAAGACATGGCGCCGATCGTGTCGATGCGCTGCGTCACCAACGCGGTCGACGCGCCCATCCGAGCCGCGGCCGCCGCTGCTTCGCAGCCGGCATGGCCGCCGCCGATTACGGCGACATCGAATCTCATCGTCATCGTCCGGGCGCCTGTTTCACGTGAAACATATCTTCACTTGCCAATGCACAAACGCGCGAAAATCTGTCCAAGCACGTCCTCGACATCGATTCGGCCGGCAATCCGCTCTAACGCCCTCGCGGCCAGGCGCAAATCTTCTGCGAAAAATTCCGCGGCCGCGCCTTCGCTCTCCATCGCCCGCTCAAGATGCGCCACGGCTTCCTCGAAAGCTGCGCGATGCCGGGCGGAGACCACAAGCGCCTGGTCGCCGCCGGCCAAGCCTTCTTCCGCAGCAGCGGCGATCGAGTCAAGCAACCGCTCGATTCCCTGCCCGGTTTTCGCCGAGATCGGGATCGCGTCAGACGGCGGGTCGCCTCCCTGGTCGATTTTCGTGGCGATATGAAGAACTCGTGGACCTCCTGCCGCATTTCTCGGCGGCGCCCCGCTCTCGTCGACAGAGCGCCGAGCGAGTTCTATGGTCGCCCCAGTCTCCCGCGAGGACCGACTTGCGCCCGCGGCCTTTGCGGCCGCGAGCTTCCCGTTCGCTGGTTCTCGCTGTCCTCCTTCGCTTAACCAGAGCACCAAATCAGCATCCGCTGCGCGTCGTCGCGCGCGGGCGACGCCGGCCTGCTCGATCGGATCCGCAGTCTCGCGCAACCCGGCGGTGTCGATCAACGTCACCGGCAAGCCACGCAATTCAAGATGGACCTCCAACGCGTCCCGAGTCGTGCCTGGAATATCCGAGACGATGGCGACGTCGCGGCGAGCAAGCGCGTTGAGCAGGGTCGACTTGCCGACATTAGGCGGCCCGGCGATGACGATGTTGAAGCCCTCGCGTAGGCGCTCGCCGCGATCGGCCTGGCGGAGATGATCGCGCAGCCGCGCCGACGCCGCAGCGGCGACGGCGCGAGCCTCAGCCAGCGTCGCCTCGCCGACATCCTCCTGGTCGGAGAAATCGATCGCCGCTTCGGCCTGCGCCATGGCGTCCAGAATCAGCGCGCGCGCTTCGTCCGCCTCGCGCGACAAGGCGCCGCCGGCGATGCGCAGCGCCTGGCGGCGCTGCGCCTGAGTCTGCGCGTCGACAAGATCGGCCAGGCCCTCGATCTGCGACAAATCAAGCTTCCGGTTCTCGAAAGCGCGCCAAGCGAATTCGCCGGGTTCCGCGGGCCGCATGTCCGGCGGCCCGCCGAGCGCGCCCATCACGCCGGCGAGGACGGCGCGCCCGCCCGTCACTTGGAGCTCCGCCGCGTCCTCCCCCGTATAGCTGTGCGGCGCCGGAAACCATAGGACGAGACCCCGATCGAGGTTTTCGCCCGTGCCCGGATCGCGCAGCATTCTGAGCGAAGCGCGCCGGGGGGGCGGCGGCTGGCGACCGGTGAGCGCCCGAAGCGCCGCGGCGCTCTCCGGGCCGCTGATACGGACAATGCCGATCGCCGCCCGCCCGATGCCGCTGGCCGGCGCGAAAATGGTCTTTCTGTCGCTAACCGGCGCGAACATTTCGGTTTCCGCGAGGGCCTTGGCCTCTACATACGGCTCGCAGAGAAATGACGCCCGAGGGAATCCGGGCAGCCTGTTCAATTCGGCCATTTTGGCGTCCAGCCATATTGCCTACCTATATCATCGACTATATGAGCGACGTTCCCTTCCTTGCCGAAGCGCGGCCTCCCGTGACCTCTAGTCTGCCTCTTCACCTTCAACGCCTCGAATCGGAAGCAATTCACATCATGAGAGAGGTTGTTTCCGAGTTTCTCAATCCAGTGATGTTATATTCGATCGGCAAGGATTCGAGCGCGATGCTTCGTATCGCGCTGAAGGCTTTCCATCCCGCGCCGCTTCCGTTTCCGCTCCTCCATGTCGACACGACCTGGAAATTTCGCGAGATGATCGCCTTTCGCGACGAGACGGCCAAGCGTCTCGACTTACGGCTTCTGGTTCATACCAACGAGGAGGGCCTCAAGCGCGGGATATCGCCCGTCGCTTCCGGCTCGGCCGTCCATACCCAGGTCATGAAGACCGAGGCCCTGCGCCAAGCCCTCGACAAATGGAAATTCGACGCCGCTTTCGGCGGCGCTCGGCGCGACGAAGAAAAGAGCCGAGCCAAGGAGCGCATCTTTTCGCACCGTTCGGCCGCGCATGCCTGGGACCCGCGCAATCAGCGGCCGGAACTATGGCGGCTGTTCAATACGCGTATCAAGCCCGGCGAATCGATGCGCGTCTTCCCCCTGTCCAATTGGACCGAACTCGACGTCTGGGAGTATATCCGCGCCGAGCAGATCCCGGTTGTGCCCCTCTATTTCGCCAAGGAAAGACCGATCGTCGAGCGGGACGGCGCGCTGGTCATGGTCGACGACGACAGGCTGCCGCTGAAGCCGGGCGAAAAGCCCCAGATGCGCCGCGTGCGCTTTCGCACGCTCGGCTGTTATCCGCTCACCGGCGCGATCGAATCGGACGCCGCGACGATCGATGACATCATTGCGGAAATGCGCTCGTCGACGAAATCCGAGCGGCAAGGCCGTCTGATCGATTACGACGAGCAGGGCTCGATGGAGAAGAAGAAGCGCGAGGGTTATTTCTAAATGAACGCGCCCGCTTTTCGCGCCTCGCCTCTGCCGACGCTGCGCCTTCTGACCTGCGGCTCGGTCGATGACGGCAAATCGACGCTGATCGGCCGGCTGCTTTTCGAGCAGAAGCTGATCTACGACGATCAATTGTCCGCGCTGGAGCGCGATTCGAAAAAGCACGGCACGACCGGAGAAGAAATAGACTTCGCCCTGCTGGTCGACGGGCTCGAAGCCGAACGCGAACAGGGCATCACCATCGACGTCGCGTACAGGTACTTTGCGACTCCCGCCCGGTCCTTCATCGTCGCTGATACGCCTGGCCACGAGCAATACACGCGCAATATGGCGACCGGCGCCTCCAACGCCGACCTTGCGATTATTCTGGTCGACGCCCGTAAGGGCCTGCTGACCCAGACCTTCCGTCACTCTTTCATCGTCTCGCTGCTCGGCATTCGTCATGTCGTCCTGGCGGTGAACAAGATCGATCTCGTCGATTTTCGCCAGCAGGTCTTCAGCGAAATCGCCGACGGATTCGCCGAATTCGCCAAGCCGCTCGGCTTCCACGTCATCAAAGCAATCCCGATCTCGGCGCGCTATGGCGACAACGTCTCCTCGAAAAGCGAGCGCACGCCCTGGTACGAGGGCCCGCATCTTCTTGAGTTTCTCGAAAGAGTCGAAGTCGAGGACGAAAGCCGCGCCGCGCCGTTCCGCATGGTCGTTCAATGGGTCAATCGCCCGCATCTCGATTTCCGCGGCTTCGCCGGTTCGATCGCCAGCGGCTCGGTTCGACGCGGCGACGACATTGTCGTCGCCGCGTCGGGCCGCCGCTCGAAAGTCGCGCGGGTGCTCTTTGGCGGCGAGGATGTCCAAGAGGCTTCGGCCGGCGACGCCGTCACCTTGACCCTGGCCGACGAGATCGACGTCGCCCGCGGCGACGTCTTTTCCTCGCCCGACAGTCGGCCGGAAGTCGCCGACCAATTCGCCGCCCACCTGATCTGGATGAGCGGCGAAAATCTCCTGCCCGGCCGCTCGTATCTTCTGAAGATCGGCGCGAAGCTGACGCCTGCGACCGTCACCGAGCTGCGTCACCGCGTCGACGTCAACACGCTGGAGAAGCTCGCCGGCAAGACGCTCGCGCTTAACGAAGTCGGCTTTTGCAATCTCGCGACGACGATGCCGGTCGCGTTCGACCCTTACGCGGCGAACCATCAGACCGGCGCTTTTATCCTGATCGACCGCTACACCAACGAAACCGCCGCGGCCGGTCTGATCGCCCATGGCCTGCGCCGCGCGACCAACGTGCATTTGCAGGATTTGGCCGTGACCCGGCAGGCGCGCGCTCGCCTCAAGCATCAGCGCGCCGCGATCCTATGGTTTACCGGCCTATCGGGCGCCGGGAAGTCGACCATCGCCAATCTGGTCGAGGCCAAGCTCCACGCCCGCGGCGTCCACACGACCATGCTCGACGGCGACAATGTTCGCCACGGCCTCAACAGGGACCTCGGCTTCACCGCCGCCGATCGCGTCGAAAATATCCGGCGCGTCGCCGAGGTCGCCCGATTGATGACCGACGCCGGCCTGATCGTCTTGTGTTCGTTCATCTCGCCCTTCCGAGCCGAGCGGCAATTGGCGCGCGAATTGGCCGCGGCGGACGAGTTCCTGGAAATATTTGTCGACGCGCCGCTCGACGTTGTCATGGCCCGCGACCCCAAAGGTCTCTACAAGCGCGCGCTTGCCGGCGAGATCAAGAATTTCACCGGCGTCGATCAGGCCTATGAGCGCCCCGAATCGCCAGAGATTACGTTACGTTCCGCGCAGGACAGCGCCGACGCCCTCGCCGACCAGGTGGTCGACGAGCTGGCGAAACGGCGATTTATCGACCTCTTGTGACGAGAGCCGCGCCCGACGCCTCCCAAAGCCATTGCCAGCGCTGCGAAAACGAGCTTCGATAGCGTCGATCGCCGGGCGGCCCGGCGGGCGGCGCCAAGCCGGGATGACTGTCAGTTGAATCGCTTGCCCCTGATTGCGAGGCGCGAAACGACAGAGCGCAGGCTGAGAGCCGTCACATCTTCGGCCGCCGCATCCTAGGGGAGAGGGCATGAAATCTTCGAAAATCGCGATGTGCGGCTTCACGGCCGCCCTGCTCGTCTCGACCGCCGCCTCGGCCAAGACCCTTGTCTATTGCTCCGAGGGAAGCCCGGAAAATTTCACTCCGGCGATCAACGATACCGGCACGAGTTTCGACGCCGCCCGCCCGGCCTATGACCAACTCGTCGAATTCAAGCGCGGCACGACCGAGGTCGGGCCCGGCCTTGCCGAAAGGTGGGACGTGACCGACGGCGGCAAAACGATCGCCTTCCACCTGCGCAAGGGCGTCAAGTTCAACGCCACGAAAGATTTCGTTCCGACCCGCGACTTCAATGCTGACGACGTTCTGTTCTCGATCAACCGGCAATGGAAGCCGGACCATCCCTACCACAAGATATCGGGCGGGAAATATGACTACTTCAACGACATGGATATGCCGAATTTGCTCGACTCGATCGAGAAGAAGGACGACTACACGATCGTCATGAAGCTCAAGGAGCCGAACATCACGATCCTCGCCGATCTGGCGATGGATTTCGCGACGATCCAATCCGCCGAATACGCCGACTATCTGATGAAAAAGGGAACTCCTGAGCAATTCGACCAGATTCCGGTCGGCACAGGCCCCTTCGCCTTCGTCGCCTACCAGAAGGACGCCGTGATTCGCTACCGGGCCAACAAGAACTATTGGGGCGAGAAGCCGCTGGTCGACGATCTCGTCTTCGCCATCACGCCCGATCCGACCGCGCGCTACGCCAAGCTGAAGACCGGCGAATGTCACTTCATGATCGCGCCGCGTCCGGCCGATCTGCCCGAAATGCAGAAGGATCCGACGCTGAAAGTCATTTCGCAGCCGGGCCTCAATGTCGCCTACTGGGCTTTCAACAACCTCAAGCCGCCTTTCGACAAGAAGGAAGTGCGGCAGGCGTTCAACATGGCGATCGACCGCGACGCCATCATTCGCGACGTTTATCTGGGCGCCGGAACGAAGGCGAAAAATCTCATCCCCCCGACACTGTGGTCGTATAACGACAAGGTGCCGGACTATCCTTATGATCCCGAAAAGGCGAAGGCGATGCTGGCGGAAGCGGGCGTCAAGACGCCGCTCGACATCGACCTTTGGTACCAGCCGGTGCAGCGGCCCTACAATCCGAACGGCAAGCGCATCGCCGAAATGATGCAGGCCGACCTCGCCAAGATCGGCGTCAACGCCAAGCTGGTCACCTACGAATGGGGCGAATACCGCAAGCGCCTGCAGGACGGCGAGCCGATAACCGCCCAGATGGGTTGGACCGGCGATAACGGCGACCCCGACAATTTCTTCTTCCTGCGCGGATGCGCCGCGGCGCGCATCGGCGGCCAGAACATCCCCAAATGGTGTAACAAAGAGTACGACGAAATGCTGGTGAAGGCGCGGACGCTTTCCGACCAGAACGAGCGCGCCAAACTCTATCAGAAGATGCAGGAGATCGAGCACGAAGAAGCGCCCGACATGAAGCTCGCTCACTCCATCGTCTACGAGACGATGCGGGCGGAAGTCTCCGGGTTCAAGCAGAGCCCGCTCGGCCGGCACGAATTCCAGGGCGTGGATTTGAAGCAATAGGCTTCGCTTCGTGGCGCGCCGCGTCGGGGACGATCGCCGGACTCGGCGGGGCTCCTCACGTACCGTTCTCCGCGCTCCGCGCGGGCGAGGGTGTTTCGAGGCCGCGGCTAACGGTCGGACCTCTCAGCGCAGATGGCGTTTGCGGCGAGAGGGCCGCCTAAAGTGCGGCGGAACGCCAGCGCCTGCCCTGCGGCGCGAGGTCTGATCCGTGTTCCGCTACATTCTCCGCCGCATCGTCCTGACGGTCCCGACTTTCGTCGCCTTGATGTTCATCACCTTCGTCGCCATCCGCCTGGTGCCGGGCGATCCGGTGGAGGTGCGCGTCGGCGAACACGGCATCTCGCCTGAACGACTGGCCATGTTCCGCCGCCAACTCGGCCTCGATCAGCCCGTTTGGAAGCAGTTTCTCGACTATGTTTGGCGGCTTCTCCATGGCGATTTCGGAACCTCGTTGTCGACCAGCAATCCGGTGCTGAGGGAATTCCTCACCCTCTTCCCGGCCACGTTGGAGCTGAGCTTCGCGGCCATGCTGATCGCCGTGATCATTGGCGTGCCCGCGGGCGCGATCGCCGCCGTGAAGCGCGGCAGCGCCTATGATCACATTCTCATGGCCGCCTCGGTGACCGGCTTTTCGATGCCGATCTTCTGGTGGGGCCTATTATTGATCATGCTCTTCTCGGAGCGTTGGGGCTTGACGCCGGTCTCCGGCCGCATCGACCTCATCAAGTACTATTTCGAACCGGTGACCGGCTTCATGTTGATCGACGCCGCTCTATCGGATCAGAAAGGCGCCCTCCTCGACGCGCTTCATCATCTCGCTTTGCCGGCTTTCGTGCTCGGCACATTGCCGCTCGCGGTGATCGCGAGAATGACGCGCTCGTCTATGCTCGAAGTGCTGAACGAAGACTATATCCGCGCCGCCCGCGCCAAAGGCCTATCGCCCTTCCGCGTCGTCGGCCTGCACGCCTTGCGCAACGCGATGATTCCCGTCGTTACCGTGATCGGCTTGTCGGTTGGCGCGCTGCTCTCCGGCGCGGTGTTGACGGAGACGATCTTCTCCTGGCCCGGCGTCGGCAAATGGCTCATCGAGTCGATTTTCCGCCGCGACTATCCGGCGCTGCAAGGCGGGGTCATGCTGATCTCGAGCGTCGTCATCCTCGTCAGCCTGGCGGTCGACATTCTTTACAGCGTGATCAATCCGAGGATCCGCCATGCCCGGTAAGGATGGCGCGGATCTTGCTTCGACGACCGCCTTGCCCGAACCTCTCGTCTTCGCCCAGCCCCCCGACTTCGCCGCCTTCTGGTCGATCTTCCGCGAGAATCGCGGCGCCGTTTTCGGCCTGATCGTCCTCTCCCTCGTCGTCCTCTGCGCCATTTTCGCCAGCTTCATCGCTCCCTATTCGCCCGTCGAACAATTCCGCGACGCAATCCGCGCGCCTCCGGTCTGGGCCGGCGGCGCGTGGAAATTTGTCTTTGGGACCGATGGGCTCGGCCGCGACATCCTCTCCCGGCTGATCTACGGCGCGCGGATTTCCCTGTTCATCGGTCTCTCGGTGATGGGCCTTTCCTCCCTGATCGGGGTCGCGCTCGGCCTCTCCGCCGCCTATTTCGGCGGCGGCGTCGATATCGCCATCTCGCGCCTAACCGACGTCATCTGGGCCTTGCCCAGCCTCGTCCTCGCCATCCTGATCATCGCCATTATCGGACCGAGCCTCTTCAACACGATCATCGCGATCACCATCGTCTACATGCCGAGCTTCGTGCGCCTGATGCGCGCCTCGGCCATGGCCGAGCTGTCGAAGGACTACGTGACCGCGGCGCGGGCCGTCGGCGTCGGTCCGTTGCGTCTAATGCTTTCGACTGTCCTGCCAAATTGCCTCGCGCCCTACATCGTCCAGGCGGCGATCGGCGTCTCTAGCGCCATCCTCGAAGCCGCCGGCTTGGGCTTTCTCGGCCTCGGCGCGCAGCCGCCGACGCCGGAATGGGGCGCGATGCTCGCCGATGCGCGCGAATTCATACGCTCCGATCCTTGGATCGTCACCCTGCCGGGCCTCGCCATCGTCGTCACGGTCATCGCGATCAACTTGACAGGGGATGGTCTGCGCGATGCGCTCGATCCGAAAATGCGACGGAGCTGAGCATGGCGTTGCTCGACATCCGCAACCTCTGCGTCACGTTCGACACTCGGCGCGGGCCCTTCAAAGTCGTCGACGGCGTCGACATTTCCGTCGAGCCCAATGAAGTCGTCGCCATTGTCGGCGAATCCGGCTCCGGAAAGTCGGTCGCCATGCTCGCGGTGATGGGCCTTCTGCCGCATACCGCGACGGTTTCGGCCGAAAGCCTCGCCTTCGACGGCCGCGACTTGCGCGCCCTGACCGCAAAAGAGCGCCGCGCGATTGTCGGCAAAGATATCGCGATGATCTTCCAAGAGCCGATGTCTTCGCTCAATCCGTGCTTCACCGCCGGCTTTCAGATTGGCGAAGTGTTGCGCACGCATCTCGGCCTCGATCGCGCCGCGCGCAAGCGCCGCGTCTTCGAATTGCTCGAAGAGGTCGGGATTACCGATCCGGCGCGCCGCGCCAAATCCTTCCCGCATCAGCTTTCCGGCGGCATGAGCCAACGCGTGATGATCGCCATGGCGCTCGCCTGCCGCCCGAAGCTGCTGATCGCCGACGAGCCGACCACGGCGCTCGACGTGACGATCCAAGCGCAGATTCTCGATCTGCTGTTGAAACTGCGCCGCCAGAACGGCATGGGGCTCGTTCTCATCACGCACGATATGGGGGTCGTCGCCGAGACGGCGGATCGCGTCGCCGTCCAATATGCCGGCCTTCAGGTTGAGACGAATACGACCCGCGCGCTTTTCGCCGACCCGCATCACCCTTACACCGCCGCCTTGCTCGCCGCGTTGCCCGAGCGGGCCAAAGCCCGGCGGCTGCCGTCGATTCCAGGGGTCGTGCCCGGCCAATTCGACAAGCCGAAAGGCTGTGTCTTTTCGCCTCGCTGCGGCTTCGTCTTCGAGCGCTGCCGTCGCGAAACGCCCGCGCCGGCAAGCGCCTCGCTCGGGCGAGCATTGTGTCACACGCCGCTGGTCAAGGGAGAGCCGCTCAAAGTTGCGGCGGAGGCGGAGCTGTGAACGCCTCGACGAGTCCGGTCCTCGAAGCGTGTGGCCTTAGCCGAGACTACGCGCTTTCCCCCGGCCTTTTTTCGCCGCGCGGGACGGTCAAGGCTCTCGTCCGCGCCTCGTTCGATCTCTACTCTGGCGAGACGCTCGCCGTAGTCGGCGAATCCGGCTCGGGAAAGTCTACGCTGGCGCGCCTGCTTACGTTGATCGACAAGCCGACTGAGGGAACGCTCAGGATCGACGGTCAAGAGGCGATCGGCGCCGGCGGCGCGGCGCGCCGGCGGCTCAGGCGGGCGGTCCAGATCGTCTTCCAGAATCCTTACGGCTCGCTCAATCCGCGTCAGCGCATCGGCAAGGCGCTCGAAGAGCCGCTGCTCGTCAATACGAAAATTTCGGCGCGCGAACGCGAGAAGGCGGCGCGCGAGATGATGGAGAAGGTCGGCCTCAGGCCGGAATATTACCGTCGCTACCCGCATATGTTCTCGGGCGGGCAGCGCCAGCGCGTCGCCATCGCTCGGGCGCTGATGCTCAAGCCGAAAGTCCTCGTCCTCGATGAGCCGGTGTCGGCGCTCGACGTTTCGATCCGCGCCCAGGTGCTCAATCTTCTCGCCGCGTTGCAGGAGGAGTATCGTCTCGCCTATGTCTTCATCTCGCACGACCTTTCGGTCGTGCGCCATATCGCGGACGAGGTGATGGTCGTCTATCTCGGCCATGTCGTCGAAAAGGGCCCGCGCGAGGCGATCTTCTCGAACCCGCAGCACCCTTACACGCGCGCGCTGCTCTCGGCGACCCCGATCGCCGAGCCCGGCGCCAAGCGCGAGCGGATCATCCTCTCCGGCGAATTGCCCTCGCCGTTCAATCCGCCGCCCGGCTGTCCGTTCCATCCGCGCTGTCCGCTCGCTTTCGATCGCTGCCGCGTCGACGAGCCGCTGCTCGAAAAAAAGCGGGGCCGTGACGTCGCCTGCTGGGCCGCGTCATGAGCGATATCCGTACCTATGATTATATCATCGTCGGCGCCGGCACGGCGGGATGCCTGCTCGCCAATCGTCTCTCCGCCGATCCGCGCAATCGCGTGCTTTTGCTCGAAGCCGGCGGCCGCGACAATTGGATATGGTTTCACATCCCAGTCGGCTATCTCTACGCGATCGGCGACAAGCGGGCCGATTGGCTGTTCAAGACCGCCGCCGAGCCAGGCCTCAATGGCCGCGCCATCTCTTATCCCCGCGGCAAAGTCATTGGCGGCTGTTCGGCGATCAACGGCATGATCTATATGCGCGGCCAGGCCGCGGATTATGACGGCTGGCGCCAACTCGGCCTGGCGGGCTGGGGCTGGGAGGACGTGCTGCCTTATTTCAAAAAGCACGAGGACTATCACGGCCGCGCCGACGACATGCACGGCGTCGGCGGCGAATGGCGCATCGAACGCCAGCGTCTGCACTGGCCGATTCTCGATGCGGTCCGCGAAGCGGCGGCCCAAGTCGGCATCCGCAAAACCAATGATTTCAACTGCGGCGATAATGAAGGCTCGGATTATTTCGACGTCAATCAAAGGCGCGGCGTGCGTTGGAGCGCAGCGCGGGGCTTCTTGAAGCCCGTTCTGCGCCGTAAGAACCTCGAACTCGTCACGCATGCGCAGGTCGAGCGAATCGTCGTCGAGGACAAGCGCGCGGTCGCGGTTCGGTATAAGCGCGGCGGCGCCGCCTTCGAGGCGCGCGCCGAGGCCGACATCGTCCTTGCCGCGGGCGCGATCGGCACGCCGCATCTGCTCGAACTTTCGGGAATCGGCAAGCCGGACATTCTGGCGCGAATCGGCTCGGCCGTCGTTCACGCGCTGCCCGGCGTCGGCGAGAACCTTCAGGATCACCTGCAGCTCCGCACCATTTTCAAGATCGCCGGCGCTCGCACGCTGAATATGGATTACCGCTCCCTCCTCCGCCGCAGCCTGATCGGGCTAGACTATGCTTTCCGCCGTCGCGGACCGATGACCATGGCCCCGTCGCAGCTCGGCATATTCGCCAAGACCTCGCCCGATTATGCGACCGCCAATGTGGAGTGGCATGTGCAGCCTCTCTCGCTCGACCGTTTCGGCGAGCCGTTGCATACTTTCCCCGCCATCACGCTCAGCGCCTGCAACTTGCGGCCGGCGAGCCGCGGCAGCGTTCATGCGGTCAGCGCCGATCCTGTCGCGCCGCCGGAAATTCGGCCGAACTATCTGTCCGAGGAGGAGGACCGCCGCGTCGCCGCGGACGCGATCAAGCTGACCCGCCGCATTGCCGCCGCGCCGGCTCTGGCGCCCTACAAACCGGAGGAGCTGCTGCCTGGCGCCTCCAAAACGAGCGAGGAGGATCTCGTCAAGGCGGCCGGCGACATCGGTACGACAATCTTCCATCCGGTCGGCACGGCGAAGATGGGGACGGCGGACGACCCCTTCGCCGTCGTCGACGCCCGCCTCAAGCTGCGCGGCCTCGAGGGCCTTCGCGTCGCCGACGCTTCGATCATGCCGCGCATCACTTCGGGCAACACCAATTCCCCTGTCTTGATGATCGCCGAGAAAGCGGCGGCGATTATCCTCGAAGAGGCGAAAGCATGAGCGTCGAAGGCTTCGCCGAACCGCCGAGCTCGCCTTACGAGCCGCCCGGCCTGGTCGACGGCCGCCAGTCGGAGACGGCTCTGTTCATCGCGCGCGGCCTGCGTCGCATGCTGCGGGCTCACGGCTACTCGAGCGTCACCGAGCTGCCGCTGCTCGACGGGCGACGAGCCGACGTGGTCGCCTTGCGCGGAGACGGTTCGCTGGTCATCGTCGAGATCAAATCCTCCGTCGCCGATTTCCGCGCCGACAACAAATGGCGCGATTATCTCAGCCATTGCGACAAGCTCTATTTCGCCATTTGCGACACGATTCCTGCCGAGATCATGCCGCTCGACGCTGGCCTGATCGTCGCCGACGCTTACGGCGCGGCGATCGTCCGCGAAGCGCCGGAGCAGAAGCTGGCGCCGGCGACGCGGCGCGCGGTGATGTTGCGTTTCGCGCAGGCCGCGGCGGACCGGCTGCATCGGCTGGCCGATCCGGCCGGGATGGCCGGCGAATAGCTTCTCGGTCTGAGGCGGCCGACCGGTCACCGCTCCATTCGCTTGAGCCATTCGTCCTCGTCGATCGTCTCGACGCCCAATTCACGGGCCTTGGCGAGCTTCGACCCTGCGCCCGGGCCGGCGACGACGAGGTCCGTCTTTTTCGAGATCGACCCGGAAACTTTGGCGCCGAGCCGCTCGGCTGCGGCCTTGGCTTCGTCTCGCGTCATCTTCTCCAGAGAGCCGGTGAAGACGATTGTCTTGCCGGCCAAGGCCGAATCGGAGCGCGGCTTTTCGGCGTCGCGAATGCGCACCTCTTTGGCCAGCCTCTCGACCCGCCGCCGATTGTGCTCTTCCCCGAAATAGTCGGCGAGGCTATCGATCACCGTCTCGCCGATCTGGTCGAGCGCGTCCATCTCCTGCTTGGCCTCCTCGTCGCCTGCGGCGATTTTCAGGCAGGCGGCATGGAAGGCGCTCCAGCTTCCGTAGCCGCGCGCCAGCGCGGTTGCGGTCGTCTCGCCGACATGCCGGACGCCGAGCGCGTAAATGAAACGTTCGAGCGGGATTTCCCGCCGCGCCGCGATGGCGCCGAACAGATTGCGCACCGAAGTCTCGCCGAAGCCTTCGATCTCCTCGAGCCGGATTTCCTTATTGCGCCCTTCGAGCGCGAAAATATCGGCCGGCTCCTTCACCCAACCTTGCTCATAGAAGAACTCGATCTGCTTCTCGCCCAGCCCGTCAATGTCGAAAGCGCGGCGAGAGACGAAATGCTTGAGATGCTCGACCGTCTGGTAGGGACAGGCGAATTCGCCCGTGCAATGAGCGCGCGCGCCCTCGGCGCCGCCGGCTATGGTCTCTCGCACCACGTCGGTATGCAGCGGGCACGGGCATTTTTTTGGGAAATGGTATTCCTTGGCGTGGGCGGGCCGCTTCTCCGCCACGACGCCGAGCACTTGCGGGATCACGTCGCCTGCGCGTTGGATCATCACAGTATCGCCGATGCGGACGTCCAGCCGCTTGATCTCCTCTTCGTTGTGCAGGGTCGCGTTCTGCACCACGACGCCGCCGACGGTTACAGGCTCGAGCTTGGCGACCGGCGTCAAAGCGCCAGTACGGCCGATCTGAATTTCGATGTCCCTGACGATCGTCGTCGCCTTTTCGGCAGGGAATTTATGAGCGATCGCCCAGCGCGGATTGCGCGAGACATAGCCGAGCCGCTCCTGCCAATCGAGGCGATCGACCTTGTAGACCACGCCGTCGATGTCGTAATCGAGCGTCGCGCGCTGGGCCTCGATCTCGCGGTGGAACCTCAGCAGCGCCTCGACGGAACGGCACATTTTGGTCAGCGGATTGGTCTTGAAGCCGCACGTCTCGAACCATTTGATCATGCCGGACTGTGTCTCGGCCGGCATCTCGCTCATCTCGCCCCAAGCGTAAGCGAAGAAGCCGAGCGGCCGGGACGCCGTGATCGACGGGTCCTTTTGACGCAGCGAGCCGGCCGCAGAATTTCGCGGATTGGCGAAAATCTGGCCGCCGATCTCGGCCTGGCGTTTGTTGAGCGCCAGGAAAGCGCGCTTGCTCATATAGACCTCGCCGCGCACTTCGCAGATTTTCGGCGCGCGCTTGCCCTTGAGCTTCTTCGGCACGTCCTCCAGCGTCTTGATATTGGCGGTGACGTCCTCGCCGACCGCGCCGTCGCCGCGCGTCGCGCCGGTCACAAGCACGCCGTCCTCGTAGCGCAACGACATAGACAGACCATCGATTTTCGGCTCGGCCGAGAAAACGATTTCGGCGTCCTCGCCAAGGCGAAGAAACCGGCGGATCCGGCCGACGAAATCGAGCACATCCTCTTCGCTGAACGCATTGTCGAGCGACAGCATCGGCACGGCGTGGCGGATCTTGGCGAACCGGGCGGACGGCGCCGTTCCGATTTTACGGCTTAGCGAATCGGCGTCGATCAGCGACGGATGCGCTCTTTCAAGCTCCGCATAGCGCCGCCGCAGCGCGTCATATTCGGCGTCGGAAATGGTCGGCGCATCCTCGGCGTAATAGCGGCGGTCGTGCTCGGCGATCTCGGCGCCGAGGCGAGCATGCTCCTTCCTGGCGTCGGCTAAGGTGAGCGTTTCTGCTGGCGGCGAAGGGCGGGACATGGCTCGATTTGTAGCGCACTCGGCTCGCCCCGCGAAGCGGGGGAAAGGCGGCGCATGATTCCCTTTCTTCCGCAGCGTCAGGCAAGGGATTCGTCCCTTTCGGAAAAATCTTCTAAGCCGTAGCCATGGATTGGGACAATGTCCGCGTTTTTCTCGCCGTCGCTCGGGCTGGGCAATTCGTCGCCGCGGCCAAAAGGCTGCGGCTCGATCACGCGACCGTCAGCCGCCGCATCGCGGCGCTCGAAGCGAGCCTCGGCGCGCGGCTGTTCGATCGTCGCACCACGGGCGCCAAGCTGACCGCGGCAGGCGAGCGATTTCTAAGCGCCGCCGAGCAGATGGAGAGCGCCTTCCTCCACGCGCAAAGCGAGCTCGGCGATAAGGACGTGGAAATGACCGGAAGCGTGCGGATCGGCGCGCCGGACGGATTCTCGACCTATTATCTCGCCCATGTTTTCGGCGACTTCCTCGCCCGCCACCCCGGCGTTCTCATCCAACTCGTGCCGATACCGCAGGTCATCCCGCTGGCGCGGCGCGAGGTCGACATCGTCGTCGTGCTCGACAAGCCGGAGGCCGGCCGTTTCTTCGCCCGCAAGCTTACCGATTATTCGCTCGGCGTCTATGCGAGCCGCGACTATCTTGCAAAGCACGGCGCGCCGAAGGACGTCGCGGCGCTCGCTTCGCGCCGCCTGATCGGCCATGTCGAAGAGCACGCCTTCTCGGCCGCGCTCGACTATGTGCGCGAACTCTTCGGCGGCGCGCCGACCGCCTTCGAATGCGCCAGCGTCGTCACCCAGATCGAAGCCTTGCGCGCCGGCCTCGGCCTCGGCGTCGTGCATGATTACATCGCGCATCGCTTCGACGACTTGACTCGCGTTCTGCCCGAGCGGCGTGCGGAGCGGAGCTATTGGATCGTCACGCACGAGGACACCCGCGGTCTCGGCCGCATTCGCGCAGCGCATGAGCATCTGGTCGCGTGCGTGGAGCGGGACCGGAAGATGTTTACGTGACGGCTTCGCGAGCGATGGGCTAGAATCTGTAGCCCAGCCTCAATCCCGCATTGGTCAAGCCGCGATTGTGGCTGCAGAGGCCGGCGTTCGAAGAATGCTCGATCGTCGCCATGACGCTCCAATTGGCGGTGAGCCGATAGCCGAGCGAAGCCGATTCGTGAAACCACCAGTTGCAGCCGATCGCGTTCCAGCCCGGCGGGACGGGATAGCCGGTCTTGCCGTTGTTCACGCCGACGCCAAAAGTCGGACTGACGAAAATCCGGTCCGTTATGTCCCAATTCCAAGCGACGCCGCCCCATAGATTGCTGGTTTTGCCGCCGAGGCTGATGGTCGTGCCGACATCAGGATGAGGGATCAAATAGTTCAATAGCCAATTGGACGACTGGCCGAGCTTAGGCGCGAGAATCTCGCCGTTGAGATCGACCGAGCCCGCTTCGGGACTCAGCGGATCATGAGCGTAGAGCCCGCCGCGCACCTCCCAATCCAAAAAGGTCGGCTGAGCTGCCGGCGCGGAGAGATTGCCGTAGGGGCTAAGATCGGCGCCAATCGCGGTCGGCGCCGCCGCCAGAGCCCCTATCAAGCAAAGTCCAGCCAAAGTTGCGCATTTCAGCAAATCGATGGCCCCTCTACGCGACTTGAAATCCGTCGCCGTCTTAGCTTCGCCCACCCCGCCCGTTTCGGCGCGGCATTCCTGGCGCTTGCGACGCAAGCGCGCCCATTCGGACGCAGGTTACAGGCGATTCGGAGTCGGTGGCAATACGCGCTGGCCGCGCTCTCCGGAAATTAAACCCGTCATTCCGCCGCGTCCTGAAGCGGCGGGGAGGTCGAACGCCATTGGGCGATGAGCTTTTCCCGCTCAGCCGCCGCTGCGGCGATCGAGCGCGCCTTGACGTGGCCGAAGCCGCGAATCTTCTCCGGCAGCGAGGCCAGGCTGAGGGCGAGCGCGTGATTTTGCGGCGAAAGGCGCGCGATGAACTCCTCGCAAAGGGCTTCGTATTCGCCGACCAGGCGCCGCTCCTCCCGCCGCTCCGGCAAGTAGCCGAACGGATCGAGCGCCGAGCCGCGCAAGAAACGCAAAGCCGCCAGCGCGCGAAATCCATAGATCATCCAGGACCCGAAGCGCATTTTGCGCGCTTCGCCGGTCCGTTCGTCTTTGCGCGCGAGCAGCGGCGGGGCGAGATGATATTCGAAGCTGAGATCGCCCTCGAACGCCGCCTCGACCTGCTTCTTGAACGAGCCGTCCGTGTAGAGCCGCGCGACTTCGTATTCATCCTTGTAAGCCATCAGCTTGAACAGATTGCGGCCGACGGCCTGCGCCAACCCGGCCGAGCCAGGCGCCCGCTTGCGCTCGGCCTCGGCGACCCGCGTGACGAGAGTCTGATAACGGCCTGCATACGCGGCATTCTGATACGCGGCGAGAAAATTGGCGCGGCGCGCCACGATTTCTTCGAGCGTCGCAGCCGCGGGCGCGGCTTGCGTCGGCGGCGCGAGAAAAGGCGAAATCGAATCCGGATCGGCGCAGGCGGCTCGGCCCCAATCGAAGGCGGCGAGATTCATCGCCGCGGCTTCGCCGTTGAGCTCGATAGCGCGGCGGATCGCCGCCGCCGACAGCGGAACATAGCCGGCCTGGTAGGCGTAGCCGAGCAAGAACATGTTCGCGCCGATCGCATTGCCGATGAGCGCTTTCGCGGCCTGCGTCGCGTCGACGAAGCGCGCGGCCTCGCCGCTCGCCGTTTTGATCAAGCGCTTGATGCGCTCGGCCGGTAGCGAGAAGTCTGGATTGCGGGTGAAGTCGCCCGGATAGAGTTCTGCGCTGTTGACGACGAAACCGGTTTCCGCGCCGCGCAAGGCGGCCAGCACTTTCTTTGCGCCGGAAACGACGAGATCGCACCCCAAGATCAAATCGGCGTCGCCGGCCACGCGAATCGCATGGATGTCCTCCGGGCGCCGCGCCAGCTTCACATGGCTAAACACCGCGCCGCCTTTTTGCGCGAGGCCGGCCATATCGATCATGCCGCAGGCTTTGCCCTCGAGATGCGCGGCCATGCCGAGGATCGCGGCGATCGTCACGACGCCCGTGCCGCCGACGCCGGTGACGATGATCGAATAGGGCTTGTCGCCGATTTCGCGCGCCGGGGGATCAGGCGTCGCCGGCGCGGCGGCGCTCCTCGCGCTCTTCCTGGGTCGGGCGCCGTGGACCGTGACGAAGGACGGACAGAAGCCGTCGAGACAGGAAAAGTCCTTATTGCAGGCCGATTGATCGATCTGGCGCTTGCGGCCGAATTCCGTCTCCAAAGGCTGCACGGAGACGCAATTGGATTTGACGCCGCAATCGCCGCAACCCTCGCAGACGAGTTCATTGATGATGACGCGCTTGTCAGGATCAGGATAAGCGCCGCGTTTGCGCCGCCGTCTTTTTTCGGCGGCGCAGGTCTGGTCATAGATGATGACGCTGACGCCTTTATGCTTGGCGATCTCCTCTTCAACTTCGATGAGCTCCTCGCGCGGCCTGATCGTCACGCCTTCCGGCCAAGCTATATCGGCCGGATATTTCTTCACGTCGTCGGTCACGACGACGATCGGATCGGCGCCGTCGGCCGCGACTTGCCGCGCGATTTGCGGAACGCTGAGCCCGCCCTCGTGAGCTTGGCCGCCGGTCATCGCCACCGCATCGTTGAAGAGAATCTTGTAAGTGATGTTCGTTTTCGTATCGATCGCCCAGCGGAGCGCCAGCGCGCCAGAATGGTTGTAAGTGCCGTCGCCGAGATTCTGGAAGACGTGCTCTCTCGTCGAAAACGGCGCTTCGCCGACCCAATTGGCGCCTTCGCCTCCCATTTGCGTATAGCCGTCGGTGCCGCGGTCCATATATTGGGCCATGAAATGGCAGCCGATGCCGGCGTAAGCGCGCGCGCCTTCAGGAATCACGGTCGAGCGGTTATGCGGACAGCCGGAGCAGAAATACGGATTGCGCTGCGCGACCTCTCTGATCTCGGCGAGCGCGCCTTGATTGCGACGCACGCGCTCGAGCCGCGCCGCGAGCGCCTCGTCGGGCCGGAATCTTAGAAGGCGCTCGCCGATCGCGATGGCGATGTCGTTCGGATCGAGCGCGCCCTTGACCGGGAAGAGCCAATCGCCTTTCTCGTCCCGCTTGCCGACGCAGACCGGCTGATCGGCCGCTCCATAGAGCTCTTCGCGCAATTGCACTTCGATGAGCGAACGCTTCTCCTCGACGACGATGACGAGCGCCAGTCCCTTGACGAAAGCCTTCAGGCCCTCCGGCTCGATCGGCCAGGCGCAGCCGAGCTTGTAAAGCCGCAGGCCAAGATCGTTGCAGCGCGTCTCGTCAATGCCGAGCTCGTCCAAGGCTTGGCGCACATCGAGGTAGGATTTGCCGAGCGTGATCACGCCGATCTTGGCGTCCCGCCCGCCTGAGGCGACGATGCGGTTGAGCCTGTTGGCGGCGAGCCAGGCGACCATGGCTGGTCTTTTGTGCTCCTGCAGCCGCTCCTCTTGCGCCAGTATCCCGTCAGGCGTGCGGATGTTGAGCCCGCCCGGCGGCAAGGTAAAGTCGGGAGCGACCGGCGCGATTCGATCGAGCGAGCCGTCGACCACGGCGGTCGATTCGATTGTGTCCTTGACGCATTTGAGGCCGACCCACGTTCCGACATAGCGGCTGAACGCCCAGCCGAGCGCGCCGTAATCGAGAATTTCCTGCACGCCGGCCGGCGACAAGATCGGACTCATCACATCGACGAAAGCGAACTCCGATTGATGCGCGGTGGTCGACGATTCGGCGGTGTGATCGTCGCCCATCAAGGCGAGCACGCCGCCATATCGCGACGTGCCGGCGAGATTGGCGTGACGGAACACGTCGCCGCAACGATCGACGCCCGGCCCCTTCCCGTACCAAAGGCCGAAGACCCCGTCGAACTTGCCCTCGCCGCGCATCTCGGCCTGTTGCGCCCCCCAGAGCGCCGTGGCGGCGAGCTCCTCGTTAAGACCGGGCTCGAAGCGGATGTCGTTGGCGGCGAACTCCTTCTTCAGCTTCGAGAATTGCAGATCGAGCCCGCCCAGCGGCGAGCCGCGATAGCCGGTGACGAAGCCGGCCGTGTTGAGAGAGGCGCGGCGGTCGCGCGCCTTTTGCATCAGCAGCAGCCGCGCCACCGCCTGAGCGCCGGTGAGCAGGACGGGCGATTTCGACAGATCGAAGCGGTCGGCGAGCGTCACGTCGGCAAGGCCGACCTCGCCGGCGCGGGAAGTTGGTTCGTCCATCATCCGCCTCCCGCGGAGCGCTCGCGGGCCGAAGGGGCGCTGCAAGGCTCTTCAAATCGCGTTTTGACGGAATCTGTGCGCTTTGCGCGACCAAAGCAAGGGGCGGCGCGGCCCTTCGCCATCTGTCATTCCCGCAAAAGCGAATCCGGAAACTTCGGCATGGAAGGACCGGCCGTGCTGGATCCCGCTTTTCGCGGGAATGACAGGCGCGGGCGAACGCCTCAGATCGGCGCCGGCCCGCGCGAGATCGCGGCGATGCCGGTGCGCGAGACTTCGACCAGGCCGATCGGCCGCATGAGGTCGACAAAGTCGTCGATCTTGCGCGGCGCACCGGTGATCTCGAAAATGAAGCTTTCGATCGTCGCGTCGATCACTCGCGCCTTGAACGCGTCGGCAAGGCGCAAGGCCTCGACCCGGTTCTCGCCTTTGCCGCGCACTTTGACCATTGCGAGTTCGCGTTCGATGGCGCGGTCGAGCAGCGTCATGTCGGTGACCGAATGGATCGGCACCAGGCGCTCCAATTGATGGCGCACCTGCTCGATCACTTCCGGCGTGCCGGACGTCGCGATCGTGATGCGCGAAAGATGCGTCTCATGCGCGACCTCGGCGACGGTCAGGCTCTCGATGTTGAAGCCGCGACCGGAAAACATCCCGACGACGCGAGCGAGCACGCCCGGCTCGTTGTCGACAAGGACGGAGAGCGTGTGGCTCTCGGTATTGGATTTGCCGACCGCCGATGAATAGGGCGATGGAGGGGCGGATTGGGGGGCTTGGGCGTTCATGGGCTTTCCTGTAGCGCATCGGCGCGAGAACCCCTTCTCCCCGCGGAGCGGGGAGAAGGGTTACACCAGCATCTTGCCCTTCTCGTCGATGACGTTGCCGATCTCGATGCCGGCGTCGTCGGAGAGATCGGCCATGAGCATTTCGTTATGCGCCTTGCCTGAGGGGATCATCGGGAAGCAATTCTCCTTTTGATCGACCACGCAATCGAAGATCACGGCCTTCGGCGTTTCGATCATCTCCGTGATCGCCTCGTCGAGATCGGCCGGGTCGGCGCAGCGGATTCCATGCGCGCCATAGGCTTCCGCGAGCTTGACGAAGTCCGGCAGCGAGGCGGTGTAGCTCTCCGAATAGCGCCCGCCATGCAGCAGCTCCTGCCATTGGCGGACCATGCCCATATACTGATTGTTGAGGATGAAAATCTTCACGGGCAGCCGATACTGCAGAGCCGTCGACATTTCCTGCATGTTCATCAGGATCGAGGCCTCGCCGGCTATATCGATGACCAGCGAATTGGGATGGGCGATCTGCGCGCCAATGGCGGCCGGCAGACCATAGCCCATCGTGCCGAGCCCGCCCGATGTCATCCAGCGGTTCGGCTCCATGAACTTGAAGTGCTGCGCCGCCCACATCTGATGCTGTCCGACTTCCGTGGTGATGTAGACGTCGCGATCCTTGGTCAGCTCGTAGAGACGCTGGATCGCGTGCTGCGGCTTGACGATCTTGCTCGAAATGCGGAAGGCGAAAGAATCCTTCGCCCGCCAATGGTCGATGTCCTTCCACCATTTGGCGAGCGCGGCCTGGTCCGCCCTGGCGCCGCTGGTCCGCCACAACCGCACCATGTCCTCCAGCACATGGGCGCAATCGCCGACAATGCCGAGATCGACCTTGACGTTCTTGTTGATCGAAGACGGATCGATGTCGATATGGATTTTCTTCGAATGCGGCGAGAAGGCGTCGAGCCTTCCGGTGATGCGGTCGTCGAACCGCGCGCCGACGCAGATCATGAGATCGCAATCATGCATGGCGTTATTGGCTTCGAACGAGCCGTGCATGCCGAGCATGTTGAGCCATTGCCGATCGTCGGCCGGGTACGCGCCGAGCCCCATCAAGGTCGAGGTGATCGGAAAGCCGGTCAGCCGAACCAATTCGCGCAGCAGAGCCGAAGCCGCCGGACCGGAATTGATGACGCCGCCGCCCGTATAGAAGACCGGCCGTCGCGCCTTGGTCATCATCTCGACGGCCTGTTTGATTTTGGAAAGGTCGCCCTTGAGTTGCGGTTGGTATGTCTTGTGCTGGATATTCTTGAAATGCGTATAGGTCCCCGTCGCGAATTGGACGTCCTTCGGAATGTCGATGACGACCGGTCCCGGCCGGCCATTGGCGGCCACGTAGAAGGCCTCGTGCAGGATGCGCGGCAGGTCCTCGATCCGGCGGACGAGATAATTGTGCTTGGTGCAATTGCGGGTGATGCCGGTCGTGTCGCATTCCTGGAACGCGTCCGAGCCGATGAGATGGGTTGGCACCTGGCCGGTGATGCAGACAAGCGGGATCGAATCCAGCAGCGCGTCCGTGAGGCCGGTGATGGCGTTGGTCGCGCCAGGGCCGGACGTGACCAGCAACACGCCGACCTTGCCTGAAGAGCGGGCGTAGCCCTCGGCGGCGTGCGCGGCGCCTTGCTCATGGCGAACAAGAACATGGCGAAGCTCGTTCTGGTGGAAAATCGCGTCGTAGATCGGCAGGACCGCGCCGCCCGGATAGCCGAAAACGACCTCGACGCCCTGGTCCTTTAGGGCTTGCACGATCATCTCCGCGCCGGTCATCTGCTTCGACATGTCCCTCTGAGCTCCGCTCGATTAACTCTTTGAATCTGCTGGCTGAATTTGGGCAATAAAAAAGGCCCTCAGGGGGCCTTGGGTCAGCGCCAGTTTCGGGATTGCAGGTCCTAAGCCTGTCCCGTCTCCAGCGCTGCGGTTACAATAAGCTTCGCGGCCATTCGCCGTGTCCTGCCTCTGTGAAGAAGCATGAAAGTAGTCAAGCGCGCCCACACCGTCAAGGAAATTGTCGATGGCTGGTCGAACTGCTGGATCGGTTCGCGATAGCCGCCGGACGTGGCGCTGGCCGAGATGAAACTTCGCCGCACGAGCGCGGGCGCTGAACCCAGACCCTGACAACGGTTCTGCCGAGCGGCCGGGTCTTCCTTTGGATCGGCCATTTCGGCGAACCGCTTTTCCTGAAGCCGGCGCTCGCCGCGCTGGCGCTCGGATGCGAGGTCCTCAGCGTCAAGACCGAGGAGCGCATTATAACATCGCGCTCAAGCGCCCTCTTCCTGCCGGGCGGAGCGAGGCGTCGAAAGAGGCGGGTCGCTCGAGCCCGCCGCCTTCCGGACTCCCAAGGCGCGAAGCTTGGCGACGAGGCTTCGCGGGTCAAAGGGCTTGGCGAGGATTTCGACTTGCGCATCTGCGGCAAAGCGGCGCCGGAGGTCCTCATCCGCATAGCCGGTCGCCAGAATGATCGGCAAATCCGGCCGCAGCGCTCTGATTTCCGATACGAGTTCGTCGCCCGGGCGGTCCGGCAGTCCGATATCGATAATTGCCGCCGCCAATCGGTCGCCGAAACCGCGCGTCTTGCACGCGGCCTCTTCGAAATTGGCGGCCTCCTCAGCGACAAATCCTTCTTCGACGAGACTATCGATCAGGACCATGCGCAGCAGCGCCTCGTCGTCGACGACGAGGACGCGCGGCGACGACGGCTCTTGGCGGTCCAGGAGGTCCCGGACGCGGCGGGCGAGCGAAGCGAAGGTAAACGGCTTGGCGAGCAGTTCGACGCCTCGGTCAAGCCGTCCTTCGCGGACCAGGGCGCCGCCGGGATAAGCTGTCGTGATCAGCACCTTGACGCCATCCCGAATCTGGCGCGCGCGATTGGCGAGGTCCCGCCCATCCATTCCGCCCGGCAGGCCGAAGTCGGAGAACAGCAACCGAATCTCGGAATTGCTCTCGAGAATCCGGATCGCCGACGGGACGTCGGCGGCTTCGAGGACGGCGTAATTGAGCTGTCGGAGACAACTCGCGGCGTATTTACGAACATCCTCGTCGTCCTCGACGACGAGGATCGTTTCGCCGGAGCGACTGACGGGAATCTGGCTATCGCTTGTCGGCGGCGCGGATTGCTGCGCGGCCGCGCCCTGCGCGTCCGCTTTTGGAAGATAGATTTTCGCGGTCGTCCCAATCCCCGGCTCGCTGTACAATTTCACGTGGCCGCCGCTCTGCTTGACGAAGCCGTAAACCTGGCTCAAGCCCAGCCCGGTGCCGCGTCCGTCCGCCTTCGTGGTGAAGAATGGCTCAAAGACTTGGCCGAGCGCCTCCCGCGACATTCCAATTCCGGTATCGGCGACCGAAATGAGGACGTACGGACCCGGACGGACCTCCGCCTCGCGGCTCGCGTAAGCGGCGTCCAATTCGACATTGGCGGTCTCGATCGTCACCTCGCCGCCGGCGGGCATCGCGTCGCGCGCATTGACGGCGAGATTGACGATCGCGGCCTCCAATTCCGCGGGATCGGCTTCGACCTGCCAAACATCCGCGCCAAGGCCGACGCGGATCGTCACGCGCTCGCCGAGCGTGCGCCGAAGTAGATCGGACATGGTGGAGACGAGCGCGTTGACATCGAGCGCTTTCGGCTCCAGCGGCTTCCGGCGGGCGAACGACAGCAGGCGTTCGGTCAGTTCGGCGGCGCGCGCCGCGCCGCGCGTCGCATTGCCGAGAAGGGTCTGAAGCGTCGCGTCCTGGTTGAGACGCCGGGCATGCTCCAGATTGCCGAGCACGACGGTCAGCAGATTGTTGAAATCGTGAGCGATGCCGGCGGTGAGCCGGCCTACGGCCTCCATCTTGGCGGCGTGCCGCAAGCGCTCTTCGACGGCTTTTCGCGCGGAAATGTCGCGCAAGCTCGCGAGCCGAGCGGGACGACCGCCCCAATTGGCGTCAACGACCCGGATTTCCGCGTTGACCTGATCGCCGCCGGGCCGATGAATGACGATTTCCGTAGTCTCTCCGGCGACGAGAGGAATTCCGACGGGGGAGCCGATCAGCGAAGCCGGCGGGCGGCCGAATATCTGCGCTGTCGCCGGGTTGGCGAGCAGGACGATCCCGTCTTCGTCCACGACGATGATTCCGTCGGCGTTCTTTTCGACCAGAAACCTGATCTCTGCCTGGTCGCCGCCGCCGGCCAAAGGAGGAGGCGCGCCATCGGCCGCAGCGGAGCTGGGATCGCTGTTGCTGTTCATCGGCTATAACGGTCGATATCCCCTCCGGAAAACACGTTAGGCGCGCCTTTGAAAGGCTCGCCAAGGTGCATGCCGGCGCCGTCGATCGTAAACCGCCGGATCTCCTTCGAGTGTTCGCTCCCCCGCATCTTCAACACCATCAAGCCGCGATGCATCGTGTCCTGCTCCTGCATGTAGCGGAGCAGGATGATCGAGTCGGTCAAAGTCGAGATATGCTGCTCGCTCGCGGTTTCGCCGCCGACCAATGATTTGCTTGTGGCGGTGTAAAGGCCGGCGATTTCGCGCTTCTTGATGAAAGAGGTGAGGCTGATGAGGAATTCGCGGAATCCCGAATCCGGCGCCACTCTCTCGAGCGCGGAAATGCTGTCGATGGCGATCCGGTTCGGCCGCACCTCGTCCACCAAGTTCTGAATGGCGAGGAGGTGATCGGCGAGCCCTTGCGCCTCCGGATAAAGGCAGAAGACTCTCAGCTTGCCATCCGCCTCCATCGCCGCAAAGTCGACGCCCCAGCCGCCGGCGTTGCGAAAGAGCTGACCGCGGCTCTCCTCGAAGCCGAACAGGATCGCCTTCTCGCCCGCCGCCACCCCGCCGGCCAGAAAATTCGTGACCAGCAGCGTTTTGCCGGTGCCCGTCGCGCCGCTGACCAGAGTCACGCTATCGCGGAAAAAGCCGCCGCCGCACATCTCGTCGATCGCCGGGTTGCCGCTGGTGACTCGCACCATGCTCGATTGCTGCTCCAGCCGAAGCGACGACAGCGGCGCCGCGACCAGGCCGGCGCCGCCCATAATGGTGAACGGCGCCTCGCCTTCCGCATGGTGGCTCCCCCGCATTTTCAGCACCTCGATCGTACGACGGCGCTTCTCGCGTTGCAGGACGTTGCGCAGGATGACGACGTTGTCCGCGATGAACTCCTCCAGCCGATGGCGTGTGATTTCCCCGTATTCGCTCGTCCGCTCTGCAGTCATCAATACAGTGAGGCGCGCTTTCTTCAGGGTGTCGGTGATGCGAAACAGTTCGCGCCGTAGGACTTTGGGATCGCCGATGAAGTGATCGAACAGCTGGGTCAGCGAATCGAGGACGACACGTTTCGCGTTTACCGATTTGACCGCATGTTGGATTCTCGACAGCAGGCCGAAGAGGTCGAAGTCGCCGATGACCAATTCTTCTTTCGCCGGCGGGCTCGCGTCGACCACGGCGAGGCGCCCCTCCATGCGCCATTGCGCCAAGTCCCAGCCGAAACCGCGCATGTTCGACTCGATGTCGGCCGGCGGCTCCTCGAAGGTGACAAGCACCCCGTTCTCGCCATGCGTCGTGATTCCATGGGCGAGAAACTGGACGGCGAAGATCGTTTTTCCGCTTCCCGGCGTACCTCCGACGACCGTCGTGCGAGCTCGCGGTAGCCCTCCATTCACCAATTCGTCGAAAGCGTGAACGCCTGTCCTCACCCGCTCAAGCACGTCGGGAATATCCGGATCCTGCTCGTCAGAGATCATGCGGTTTCTCCTTCGCCTCGATCCCGAGAAATTCCAGAACCCGCTTCGCGTCGCTGAGGTCGCCAATGACGCGGCGAGGACGATCCGGATTGTCGTAAGAGAGCGTGGGCGTCGCCAAGACGCCTGCCCGCTCCGCGAGTTCGGGACTGGCGAGCACGTCGACGATTTCCACCCGGCACTTCGGGCCGACCGCGCGTTGCAGGTCGAGCAGACTCGACTCGGCTCGTCGCGATGTGGCGGAGCTTCCCGCTATATAAAGCCGCAGCAGGATTTCGCTCGCCGGCGAATCGCCCTCTGGATTCGACACTCGTGGCCTCGCTTCGCGGCCAGGGAAGGGAACGTCGTCGGCGCCGTCCCGCTAAATTGGGACCAGCAACAATCCCGTTCGCGCACGGCGCGAAGAAACAACAGGGCGAATTCCGGCGCAAGAGAGAGGCGGATACCAGAACTACTAGTTAGGCGGACGCTACCAGCCCGCTAGTATGGAATCATCTGGCCGACGGGCGATTCCGCTTAGGCCGAGCGCTCCTTGCGGCTATGAACTCGTCGTTGGTGATGGCTCGCTCGCGAGCCCAGATGATCGCGGCGCTTCGCCGATTGACCCCGATTTTGCGGTACAGGGAAGCCACGTGGTTGCGCACGGTGTTCTGAGAGAGGTTGAGCAACTTGCTCATCTCGGAGTCGCTTCGGCCTTCGCAGATCAGCGCCAAGATCTCGCGCTCCCGCTCGCTGAGCAGGTCGAGATCGGACGCTCGGGCGGTCGCCGGCCGCTTGGCTTGCCGCCACGCCTTAAGCTTGTCGATAATCGTTCTCGTAAACCATGAACTGTCGGCGAGTATGGCCTCGAGGCCGGCGATGAGGTCGGGCCCCGTTTTGGCGCCTTCTCCTTCTTGGAGGACGCATAACGGGCGGCGTTCGCCCTCGACGTCCATTTCGATGGTCGAAACGAGACAAGGGACTCCGTCGGCGGCGGGCGTCCTTAAAGCCGAGGAAAGACCGGAGAGTCCTCCGTTGACATGCCGGCGAGCGCCCTCGTCCATCCAAACGATTTGACCGGCGGCGTCGACCACGACGAGGCCGTTCGCCAGCGCGGACGTGATTGGCCGGAGGACGGACGCGGTCTCTGACGTGTCATTCATGGCTGTCGCCCCTTTTCGTCCATGGGGAAGCTCGCGCTTTTAACGTCGCAGCCAACCTCTAGTTCCTTCTGATCACGAAATGGTAATATGGCACTAACTCTATCGCTCCCGCGCGACGCCCTGCTGCGCAGCTCCCAAGGGAGCCGCGTTTTGTGCGCCGCAATATGGCTCGCCCTCGTCTCCGAAGGCCTCAGATCGGCTCGATGCGATATTTAAGGAAACCGCCAGGCGCCGGCTTGATGAGCGTGGCTTTCACGGTCGATGGCGGCTCGACCGTGGCCGCCGATGGCGAAGTCAGGAAAGTCGCGATCACGGCCGAAGGCCACGGCTTGAAACGCCAATTGCCGTCCGCTCGAGGCTCGACATGCTTCGTCTCGACGATGTAGCGCACCAGCGCGTCACGGTTGAGATCGGGCGCTTCAAGCACGACGGTCGAGCCGTCGCAGCCGGGAAATCCGCCGCCGCCGGAAGCGCGGTAATTGTTGGTGACCAGGATGAATAGCTGCTTCTCGTCGATCGGCGTCCCGGCGAATTTGAGATCGAGAATGCGCCGCGCCTTCGAATCAATCAGCTTGCCATCCTCGTCGTAGCGCGAAGGCTGAGTCGGATCGATCAGGTAGGTCACGCCGTCGATCACGTCGAAATTGTAGGAAGCGAAAGCGTCGTCGAGAAGCGGCTGTTCGACCGTGCTGCCCGGATCGATGCGGCGAAAAATTCCAGCCGAGCGCTCCAGCCATTCGCGCACCGTCGCGCCGTCGATCTTCACTGCGCGCAGCATGTTCGGATAGAGATAGATGTCGGCAAGATTCTTGATCGCGATCGGCCCGGCTTTGACGTCGGTGTAATAATCCGGCCCGCCCCGCCCGCCCGCCTTGAACGGCGCGGCCGCCGACAGGATCGGCAGGCCGCGCAAAGAGGGCGTCCCGGCGATCAGCTTTGCTGCGTACCAAAGCTGCGCCGCATTGACGAGTTGCACCGAAGGATCGTCGGCGACCAGCGCGAAATAGGAATTGATCGGCGAAGCGATGTCCCCGACCGGCGCGCGCACGTAAGCCAGGGTCTCGTCATGCGCCTGTTGCGCGGCGGCGAGCACGTCGGGTTCGGCGACGACCAGCGGCTCGACGCCATGGCCGCCTCTCGCCGCGATCGGCCGCGCTTCGACATGAGCGCCGGCGACGCGCCACCCCGAGCCCGTCGGCTCCAGCGTCAGGTCGATGACGCCGAGATGGCTGCCCCAAAAGCCGGGCATAAACGCCGGAACGGCGCGAAGCGCGCCCGCCGCGACGTCAACGCCGTCAATGCCCGCGAAATCCGCCCCAGGCAGGAGCAGGTGCTGGTGGCCGAGTACGATCGCGTCGATTTCCGGAACTTGGGCCAGCGCGAGACCGGCGTTCTCTTCGCCTGGCTGCGTTGGCCCTTTGCGCGCAATGCCGGAATGGCACAGCGCGACGACGAGATCGACGCCTTCGGCGCGAAGCTTCGGAACTTCGATCCGCGCCGTCTCTGCGATTCCGGTCGCCGTCACGCGGCCGGCGAGATGCGCCATGTCCCATTGCGCGATTTGCGGCGGCGTGAAGCCGATGATCCCAATCCGAAGTTTGCGCTCGGCGCCGGCTTCGTCGCGCAACGTGGGCTCGATCACAAGCCACGGTTTGAAATAGGCGGATCCGTCCGTCTTGAACACGTTGCAGCAGACGACGGGGAAATTCGCGCCGGCCAAAGCCTTGTCGAGAAAATCGAGGCCGTAATTGAATTCATGATTGCCAACCGTGCAGGCGGCATAGCCGAGCGTGTTCATCGCGGCGATCATCGGATGAATTTCGCCGTCCTTCAGCCCTTTCGACAGCGCGACATAATCGCCGAGCGGCGTTCCCTGGATGATGTCGCCATTGTCGAAGAGGAGGACGTTCGCCTTCTCGGCGCGCGCGGCGCGGACCAACGCCGCCGTCTTGGCGAGGCCAACCGAGTCGTCAGGCCGATCGCGATAGTAATCATAGGCGAAAATGTTCGCGTGAAGGTCGCTGGTGCCGATCAGGCGCAGTTCGAGCCGCGCCGGCGCGGCCTTGGCGCTGGACTGGCCCGCCATGAGCGCGGCGCCGGCGGCTTGCATCGCGGCGCGTCGGCTCATCGGCGGCGTCATCGAATCCTCCGCTGGTTTGATAATCACGGAGTTAGGCGGTTGATCGCGCGCTTGTCAAAGGCCTCAATGTTCTCTGACCCCGCCCAATCCAAGTGTTTGCCGATCGCCTCGATAGTCGCGCCTTGGCTCAGCATCGCGAAAACACGGCGAGCATAGTCGTCGACGTCGGATGGATTCGAAGTTTTGCCAGCATCGACAGTCGCGCCGCTTATGAGCGTGGCGGTCGCTCCGCCAGCGCGCTCGCCAGCGCCCGCAAATCGCGCCAGGCCAGCCGTTTTTGCGCGGGCTGGCGCAACAGATAGGCGGGATGCAGCATCGCCAGCGCCTGGATCGTCCGCTCGCCGCTTTTGTACTCGAACCACTTCCCCCGGGCGCGGGTGATGCCGTCCTTGACGCCGAGCAGCGTTTGCGCGGACGAGGCGCCGAGGCAGACGAGCAGGTCGGGATCGACAAGTTCGATCTGGCGCTGGATGAAAGGCAGGCAGATCGCCGTCTCCTGCAGGGTCGGCGTACGATTGCCCGGCGGGCGCCAGGGCACGACATTGGCGATATAGACTTTGCTTCGGTCGAGCCCGATCGCGGCAAGCATACGGTCGAGCAATTGCCCGGCGCGGCCGACAAACGGCTTGCCGATCCGGTCTTCGTCGCCGCCCGGCGCTTCGCCGACCAGCATCACTCGCGCGTCCGGCGCGCCGTCAGAGAAGACGAGCTGCGTCGCCGTCGCCTTCAAGCCGCAGCCTTCGAATTTCTCGAGAGCGTCTCGCAATTCGTCAAGAGAGGCCGCGCGCGCCGTAAGCTCGCGCGCCGAGCGCACCGCTTCGTCCGGCGAGGAGGAAGCGGCCTGCTCAATACGCGGCGCCGCCCGGGTCTGCGCCGCAGCGGCTGGCGCTGAAGCAGTGGGAAGTCGGGCCGGCGGCGCCGAAGCGGCTGGCGGAGGCTCGGCGAAGCGGTCATGCGGCTCGTCGTCGATCGCAACATCGACGCCGGCCTCCGCCCACCAGCGCAGGATATACTTCGGGTTTATCGCTTGGCCGGTTGACTTTGTCATCCCACATAGGCCCGCAACGGGTCAGATGTCATTCCTCTACGAAGAACTCCATGGGATCGTCGCCTCGTCGCCATCGGAGTCCGGCGCCGCTTAGCGTCGCCTCCAGATTGACCGGACAGAGACACAAATCCATTTGGCGCCAATCCTTCTCCTCGGGCCACGGGACGAACGGATTTTTCTTTTGCCACACTAGATTGCGCGCCCCGCCGACGAGCTCGGCAAGCTCACGGGGCGTCGAGTAGATGCGTCCCTTGCTGTGAACCGAATTGCACATTCCCGCCGATCCGCATTGAGAAGTCGGAACTGCACAACGTAGTCTCGATCGATCGGGCAGGCCAGGCCCACATGTCTCGCGTGAACCTTATTGTTGAGCGTCGGCATGCCGGCCGACGACTCGAACAGGCAGTCGACTTTTCTGAAAAGGCGGTCCAAAACAAAGAACGGCATTGATCGGTCGGCGACGCAACCCTGTGTCGCCGGCGATCATCTAGGAGATTGGATGGCCGAAGACCCCGCTTTGCCGCCGCGCGAATCAATGGATTACGACGTCGTCATCGTCGGGGCCGGGCCGGCCGGGCTCGCTGCGGCGATCCGGCTCAAGCAACTCGACGCCAACCTTTCGGTCGTCGTGGTCGAAAAGGGCTCCGAAGTCGGCGCGCATATCCTTTCGGCCGCGGCCATCGATCCGATCGGTCTCGATCGCCTTCTGCCCGACTGGCGGCAGGACCCGGACCAGCCGCTCAAGACCGAGGTGACCAAGGATCGTTTCTTGATCCTCGGGCCGTCGGGCGGCGTCGCCCTGCCCAATTGGCCGATGCCGCGGCTGATGAGCAATCACGGCAATTACATCGGCTCGCTCGGCGCGACGACGAAATGGCTGGCGGCCAAAGCGGAGGCGCTGGGCGTCGAAATCTATCCCGGCTTCGCGGCCGCCGAGGTCCTTTACGGCGACAAGGGCGAAGTTCTCGGCGTCGCCACCGGCGATATGGGGATCGGCCGCGATGGCAAGCCGAAGGCTGGCTTCACCCGCGGCATGGAGCTGCGCGGCAAATACACCCTCATCGCCGAAGGCGCGCGCGGCTCGCTCGCCAAGGGGATCATCGCCCGCTACCGCTTGGAGGACGGGCGCGATCCGCAGAAATTCGGCATCGGACTTAAGGAAATCTGGTCTGTTCACCCGGCCAAGTTTCAGCGCGGGCTGGTCCAGCACACGATGGGCTGGCCGCTCGGCCGCGGCGCCAGCGGCGGCTCGTTCCTCTATCATTACGACGACAATCTCGTCTCGGTCGGCTTCGTCGTCCACCTCAATTACGTCAACCCGACCCTGTCGCCGTTCGACGAATTCCAGCGCTTCAAGACCCATCCGCTGATCGCGGACACTTTCATCGACGGCAAGCGCATCGCCTATGGCGCCAGGGCGATCAGCTCGGGGGGCTGGCAATCCGCGCCGAAGCTCGTCTTTCCGGGCGGCGCGCTGATCGGCTGCTCGGCCGGTTTCGTCAACTTCGCGCGGATCAAAGGCACCCACAACGCCATGCTTTCCGGCATGCTCGCCGCCGAGAAGACGCATGAAGCTTTGGCCGCCGGCCGCGCCCATGACGAATTGATCGCCTACGAAGAGAGCTGGCGCGCCGGCGAAATCGGCCGCGATCTCTACAATGTCCGCAATGTCAAGCCGTTATGGTCGAAACTTGGATTGTTCGGCGTCGCCCTCGGCGGCTTCGACATGTGGATGAACGAGCTTTTCGGCTTCTCGCTGTTCGGCACGTTGAAACATGGCAAGCCCGATTACGCGACGCTGAAGCCGCTTGCCGAGGCGACGCCGATCGCCTATCCCAAGCCGGATGGGCGCGTCTCGTTCGACAAGCTCTCCTCGGTGTTCCTATCAAACACGAATCACGAGGAAGATCAGCCTGTTCACCTCCGGTTGAAAGACCCGAGGACGCCAATCGCCCGCAATTTGCCTGAATATGGCGAGCCGGCGAGGCTTTATTGCCCGGCGGGCGTCTATGAAGTGGTCTATGGCGATGAGAAGACGCGTTCGGACCCGCGTTTCGTCATCAACGCGCAAAATTGCGTTCATTGCAAAACCTGCGACATCAAAGACCCCGCGCAGAACATTGATTGGACCGTTCCGGAAGGAGGCGGCGGGCCGAATTATCCGAACATGTGATGCGTAAAAGGGCCGCCATCGCCGATGCTCAAGAAACGCGCGTCTGCCTAAAACCGCCATTTTTCGCGGCGACGGATTGGCCTATAAGAGGATTCGAAAGATCGCCGCGCTGACAGCGCGCCTCTTCATGCGCAACTGCGGAAAAGGAAATCGACGCACGTGCCTTTCATGACCCGCGCAACCATCGCCGCTCGCGCCAAGCTCGGCGTCTCTCTTGGCGCGCTGTTCTTCGCCTTGGCGTCTCCGGCCTTGGCTCGCGACAATGTCGGCAGCCCGGCGCCTTATGAGATCGGCGACACCCAGTCCGGCAATTATCTCGCCGCCCTGATCGCCGGCGACGATCGCGACACGGGCGCCGCGGCGACGTACTTCCGCGAGGCCCTGCGCGCCGATCCGCACAATCCCGACCTGATCGAACGCGCCTTCGCCGCAGCTTTGGCGAACGGCAATATGTCGGACGCGTTCGAGCTGGCGGACCGGCTTTTGATTCGCGATCCGACCAACTCGCTGGCGCGCCTCACCGCGGCATGCCGCGCTTTCGCCGACGGGCAATATGCCGTCGCGCGCGCCCAATTGGCCGGCGGCGGCGCCGGCAAAGCGCATGACCTGACCACCACGCTTTTGACCGCCTGGACCTATGCCGGCGGCGGCGACCTGCGGCGCGCGCTCGACGCGCTCGATCGCGTCACCGATCCGTCCGTCGCCGTCTTTCGCGATTATCACGCCGGCTTGGTCGCCGAGCTTTTGGGCAACGCGCCGGAAGCGGCCAAGCGCCTCAAAGCCGCGTATGACGGCGAAAAGAACACGTTGCGCCTCGCCGACGCCTATGCTCGCGATCTCGATCGGCATGGCGACGCCAAGACCGCGAAACAAATCTACGAAGACTTCGAGCGCATCCTGCCGCATCACCCGCTGGTCGACGCCGCGCTTTCCGATCTCGCCGCCGGGAAGACGCTCGACCCGATCGTGCGCGACGCCAAGGACGGCGCCGCCGAGGTGCTCTATGGTCTCGGCGCGGCGGGCAGCCGGCAGGGGGACGAACTCGCCGCGTTGATCTACCTGCGCCTCGCCTTGCTGCTCAAGCCCGATCACGCCCTCGCCACGGTGACGATCGCCGATCTCTATCTGCAGCTCAAACAGAACCAGGCGGCGATCGACGCCTACGAAAAGGTGCCGAACAATTCGCCGATGCGGGTCGGCGCCGACATCCAGGCCGGTCTCGCGCTTGACGGCATGGGACGGACGAACGACGCGATCAAGCAATTGCAAGAGCTGGTCACCGCGCATCCGGACGATGTCGAAGCGCTGAGCGCGCTGGGCAGCCTGCAACGCTCGGCCAAGCAATTCGATGTCGCCGCCGAGACCTACTCAAAGGCGATCGCGCGGCTTAACCCGCCCGAGCGCGCGAATTGGACTTTGTTCTATTTCCGCGGCATCTGCTACGAGCGCTCGAAGCAGTGGCCGAAAGCCGAAGCGGATTTCAAAAAGGCGCTGGAGCTGTATCCGGATCAGCCGCTCGTGCTCAATTATCTCGGCTATTCTTGGGTCGATCAGGGCATCAATCTAGACGAAGCTTTCAAGATGTTACAGCGCGCCGTCGACTTAAGGCCGTCCGACGGCTACATCGTCGACAGTTTGGGCTGGGCCTATTACAAGCTCGGCCATTACGATCAGGCGGTGACGCTGCTTGAAAAGGCGGTCGAGCTGAAGCCGGCCGATCCGGTCGTCAACGATCATCTCGGCGACGCCTATTGGAAGGTCGGGCGCAAGCTCGACGCGCATTTCCAATGGAATCATTCGCGCGACATGGGTCCCGAGCCGGACGATCTGCCGAGAATCCTGAAAAAGATTCAGTCGGGTCTGCCCGACCAGCCGGAGCAGCCCGCCTCCGCCGAGGCCGAGCCGAAGAAGGACGGCGGCTGAGCCCGGCTGACGTCCTTGCCTGCCGAACAAATCCTCCCCGGCGCAGCGGGGACGGAGGGCCATGCGAAGCGTGGCGGAGAGGACGCGAAGTCGGACGATAAATCGCTGCGCGGCGGCCTTCTGCGCCGCTTGCCTGGCGGTCCATTTCCCCGGCTTCGCGAGGGCGCGCGCCAGGTCTGGCGCGCGCCGGCCAAGGTCAATCTGACCTTGCACATTCTCGGCCGGCGCGAGGACGGGCTCCACGATCTCGACAGCCTGGTCGCCTTCGCCGATTGCGGCGATCTCCTTGCCTTCGAGCCCGGCCCAAGCCTGACATTGAGCCTCGACGGCGCGACGGCGCCGGCGGCCGGGCCGGCCGAGGACAATCTCGTCATCAAAGCCGCCCGGCTTTTGCAGGACCGGGTTCGGGGCCTCCGCGTCGGTCATTTTCATTTGCGCAAGATCCTGCCCGTCGCTGCAGGGCTTGGCGGCGGCTCGTCCGACGCGGCGGCCGCTTTGCGAGCATTGGCGCGTGAAAATGGGCTTTCGCTCGACGATCCGCGCCTCGGAGAGGCGGCTCGCGCCTGCGGCGCCGACGTGCTGGTCTGCCTCGAACCCCGCGCCCGCATGATGGCGGGAATCGGCGATCGCCTCGGCGGGGCGCCCGACATGCCGCCGCTGCCTGCCGTGCTTGTCAATCCGCGCGTCGCGGTCGCGACGCCGGCCGTCTTCGCGCGGCTGGGCCTTGCAAAAGGCGAGCGGACGAAAGCCGGGCCGGCGCCCGTTTTGCCCGAAGGCGCGACCCTGACCCAGATCATCGGAACGCTGCGGCTTGGCCGCAACGACATGGAGGCGGCCGCAATCGCCATCGCGCCGGTCGTCGGCGAAGCCCTTGCGGCGCTGGAGGCAAGCGGGGCTCAGCTCGCGCGCATGTCCGGGTCGGGCGCGACTTGTTTCGGGCTCTACAGGGACCGTGCAACAAGCGCCGCCGCCGCCCGCGCGCTCGCTGAGAAACAGCCCGGCTGGTGGATCAAGGCGACGGCGTTGCGCTGAATAAGAGAGGACCCACGCCTCAATGGGCGCGCTCGATCGCGAATTCTACCGCGTCGAGCAGCGCGCGCTTCCAGGACGAGGAGGGGAACAGCTCCAGGGCGTCGCGGGCCATCGCGCCATAGTGTCGCGCGCGCTCGATCGTGTCTTCGAGGGCGCGGTGCTTTTTCAACATCGCGAGCGCGGTCTCGAGGTCGCCGTCGGCGATGTCGCCCTTCTCCAAAGCTCGCCGCCAAAAGTCGCGCTCGGTCGGCGTGCCGCGTCGGAACGACAGGACGACCGGCAGCGTGATTTTGCCCTCGCGGAAATCGTCGCCGACATTTTTGCCGAGCTTGGCGGAGGAGCCGCCATAATCGAGCGCGTCGTCGATGAGTTGGAAGGCGAGGCCTAGATTGACGCCGAAGCCCCGACACGCCGCGACCTCGGCCTTGGAGCGGCCGGCGAGAATTGGCCCGACTTCGCAAGCCGCAGCGAAAAGCGCCGCGGTCTTGGCGCGGATGACGGCGAGATAATCGTCCTCGGTCGTCGCGGTGTCCTTTGCGGCGGAGAGCTGCATGACCTCGCCTTCGGCGATGACCGCGGCGGCGCTGGAAAGCACGTCGAGGCAGGGCAGCGAGCCCACTTCGACCATCATCTTGAACGCCTGGCCGAGCAGGAAATCGCCGACCAGTACGCTCGCCTCGTTGCCCCAGACGACCCGGGCGGCGAGCTTGCCGCGGCGCATGTCGCTCTCGTCGACGACGTCGTCATGGAGCAGCGTCGCCGTGTGAAGGAATTCGATCGCAGCGGCGAGCTTGATATGGCCATCGCCGGAATAGCCGCAAAGGCCGGCCGCGGCGAGCGTCAGCATCGGCCTTAGGCGCTTGCCGCCGGACGAGATCAGGTGATTGGCGACTTCCGGGATCATCGCGACTTCGGACCCGGTGCGTAACAGGATCGTCCGATTGACCTGGGCCATGTCGTTGGCGACCAGAGCGGTCAACTGGTCGATGATGCGCTCTGGCGTCTTTTCCTCGAGCGGAATGACGATGCCCACGGGTCGTTCCCTTATCGACTTTGATCGATTTGACCTTAAAGAGCGCCTTCCCGCCGAGCAAGTCGCAGCTCCGGCCTGTGGTTCCGCGGCCGCGTGCCGAATGGATTGCGAGCCGGCGCTGGCGCCCGCATAATTCGCTGTAAAATATGACGCTCTCGCGCCGCTTTCGAAGGAATGGGCTGACGTGATCGAACTGGTGCGCACCAACGACCTCGTGATGATCTCGGTCATCGAGGGCATACTTCGGCAGCAGCGCATCGCCTTTTTCATCGCCGACCAGCATATGAGCGCCACCGAGGGCTCGGTCGGCTTCTTGCCGCGCCGGATCATGGTCGACGCCGACGAGGCGGCGCGGGCGCGCCGGCTGCTGCAGGACGCGGGCCTGGCGGCCGAATTGCGCGAATGAGTCGGCCGGACCCCGAGGCCGGGATCGAGACGACGTCGGATTCCTGGCTCGGCGGCAAATTGGTTTTGCGCCAGCCGGCGAAAGGCCACCGTGTCGGCAGCGACGCCGCCTTGCTCGCCGCGGCCGCGCCCAGGGCCGAACGCATCGTCGATGTCGGCGCCGGGATCGGCGCGGTCGGCTTGGCTCTGCTCGCCCGCATGGCCGACGCGAAGGCCGACTTGGTCGAGATCGATTCAAGCATCGCCGCTTTAGCCGCGGAGAACGTCGCGGCGAACGGGTTCGCCGGCCGCGCACGCGTTGTCGTCGCCGACGTCGCCGCGGCGCGCTCGCGCCGCGCCGGCGGGCTGGCCGAGGGAGCGGCCGACCTTGTCGTGACCAATCCGCCGTATTTCGAGGCGCCCGACGTGCGCGTCTCGCCTGACGGGCGCCGGGCGCGCGCGCATGTGTTCGCGCGTGAAGACGAGGGGCGCTCAGCCTTGGCGGCTTGGATCGTTGGCGCGCTCGCCCTGCTCGCGCCGGGCGGACGGTTCGTCATGATCCACCGGCCGGAGGCGCTCGCCGAGATTCTGGCGAGCTTCGGCAAGCGCCTCGGCGCGGTCGCCGTTCTGCCCATCTATCCCTATGCCGACGCCCCCGCCCGCCGCGTGCTGATCGCCGGCGTCAAAGGCGCCCGCGGACCGCTGCGCGTCATGCCGGGCCTGGTTCTGCATGAGAAGTCAGGTGTGTTCACGAAAGAGGCGGAGGCCCTCCATCGCGGCGAGACGACGATTCCCCTCGTCGAGGACCGACGCGGTGAGCATCGGTGATTCAAAGCTTGGAAGAAGCTGCGCCAGGCGGCCGCCCAGCGCAGCCTTTTCTTTCGGCCGCTACCGCTGCGCCGAAGTGATGATCCCCATCGGCGCCCCGCTCGAATCCGCGACGATCGCGATCCGGCCGACCTCGGGAATGTCGAAAGGCGGACGCAGGACCGCTCCGCCGGCCGTCTCGAAAGCCTTCGCCCGCTGATCGACATTGTCGACTTCGATATAGTCGAACCAATGCGGCGGGGTTCCGGGCGGGGCCATCCCGGTGACGATCCCGCCGATCATCGAGTCGCCGGCATGAATGAGCGTGTAAGGCGGCCCGCCGCCCATCGTCATCTCGGAGAACGTCCAGCCCAGGGCCTTGCCATAAAAATCCTTGGCCTTCGCTACGTCGTCGGTATGGAGTTCGAACCAAACAAAAGTTCCGTGCGCCGGCATGATCGCCTCCCTTCTCGCGCGCGCGTCGCGCAGCGCAAGACGACTCTTACCCGCCAATTGTGACAGGCGAAGTCATTATCACTCCGCCTTCGCGACGACTTTGGGGCCGCCTTTGGAGACGCCGACCTGCGCCGGACGCAGCACCCGATCGCCGATTCGCCAGCCGCTCTGCACGACTTGCGCGACCGAGCCGGCCGGCAGATCCTCGTTCGGCGCTTCGTAGAGCGCCTCGTGGAAATTCGGGTCGAATTTCTCGCCGAGGGGCTCAAGCTTCTTGACGCCGTGCCGGCCGAGCGCGGCGGTCAGATCGCGCATGGTCAATTCAACGCCTTCGATCAGGCTTTTCAAGGCGCCGTCGGCGCTGGCGCGCGCCTCCTCGGGAATGCTGTCCAGCGCCCTACCGAGATTGTCAGCGACCGTCAGCATGTCGCGGGCGAAGGCGGTGACGCCGTAAAGCTTGGCGTCGGCGACTTCACGCTCGGTCCGGCGGCGCATGTTCTCCACCTCCGCCATGGCGCGCAGCAGGCGGTCCTTCAGGGAGGCGTTCTCCGCGTTCAGCGCTTGGATGACTTGAACGGGGTCTGGCTGGCCGTTTTCCGGGCCGGCGGTCTGCCCAGCCGGCGCAGCGGCGGCTTCGGCTTCGCCGGAAACCGGCGCCGAGGCAGCCTCGTCTTGCTCGTTCTTCACGGGGTCGTTCATGACGCGCTTCTTTTGGATTTAAGGGGGCTTTAGACGAGCGGGATATCGTTCTTGCAGTGCAAAAATCAAGCGCCTCAGCGGGGCTGCTTTTTCCCTTCAGCAGCGTCGAAAATCGCGAGAATATGCCGCTTGATCGCCGCCTGGCGGGCGGGCGCGGCGATTTTCGAGCCGGTCAGGTCCGTTACGTAAAAACTGTCGACCGCCTTCTCGCCGAAAGTAACGATATGGGCAGAGGCGATGTTCAGATTCAGGTTCGACAAGGCATTGGTCAGCTCATAGAGCAGGCCCGGCCGGTCGAGGCCGGAAATTTCGATCACGGTAAAGCGGTTCGACAAAGCGTTGCTGATCGTGATCTCAGGGACGAGGGTGAAGGCCCCGACTCTGGCGTCGGGCTTGCGCTTGGCGGCGATCGCCTCGGTCAGACGGATCTTGCCGCGCAGCGCGTCCTCGACGCCTTTTGCGATCCGGCCGGCGCGGCGCAATTCGTCCTCGTCGCGGTCGAAGGCGCGGGTGAGCGAGATCGTGTCGAGCGCCAGCCCGTCGGTCGTCGTGAAAATCTGCGCGTCGACGATGTTCCCGCCTGACGCGGCGCAGGCGCCGGCGATGATCGAGAGGAGCCGCGGATGGTCGGGCGCCACGACCGTCAATTCGGTGACGCCGCGGAATGAATCGGTCGCGAATTCGGTCGATAGCGATCGCATCTCCTTGGCCGCAGCGTGCAGCAGCCGGGCATGCGCGACGCGGTGCGGCAGATCGACTCTGAGCCAATAGGGCGGGTAAAGCCGGGCGGCGTAAGCCTCGAATTCAGGGTCCGACCAGCCGGGCAGCGCCTTGCGCAGCTCCTCTTGCGCTGCGGCGACGCGCGACTTGCGGTCGGCTTGCGAATGACCGCCGCCGAGCACGACTTCCGTCTCCCAAAACAGCGTCCTCAGCAATTGGCCCTTCCAGCCGTTCCAAACGCCGGGACCGACCGCGCGGATGTCGCAGATCGTCAGGACGAGCAGCATGCGCAGGCGCTCCAGCGTCTGCACGATCGCGGCGAAGTCTTGGACCGTGCGCGGATCGGAAAGGTCGCGGCTCTGCGCGGTCATCGACATGGTCAGATGCTGTTCGATGAGCCAGGCGACCGTCTCGGTCTCGCCCGGCGAAAGACCGAGCCGCGGACAGAGGCGCCGCGCGACCTCGGCGCCGGCGACCGAATGATCCTCCGGCCGGCCCTTGGCGATGTCGTGCAGGAAAGCGGCGACATAGAGCAACGAGGGATTGCCGATGTCGGGCAGGAACTCGCTCGCCAGCGGATGATCCTCGACCAGTTCGCCGGCCTGCAGGCCCGCGAGGACGCCAATCGTGCGGATGAGATGCTCGTCCACGGTGTAGTGATGGTACATCGAGAACTGCATCATCCCGACGATGCGGCCGAAATCGGGAATGAAGCGGCCGAGCACGCCAGCCTCGTTCATCCGCCTGAGCACAGTCTCCGGCGCGCGGCGCGACGTCAGGATTTCTAAAAAGAGACGATTGGCTTCCGGGTCGTTGCGCAGCTTGGCGTCGATGCGTTTCAGCGATTTGGTGACGAGCCGGCTCGCGTCGGGATGAATGGCGAGGCCGGAGCGGTCGGCGGCCCAATAGAGGCGGATGAGGTTGACCGGATCGCGTTCGAAGACGCGCTCGTTGATGACGCTGATTCGGTCATGATCGACGACGAAATCGCGGGCCTCGCCGACAATTCGCGCCCTGCGGCGCAGGCGGCCGATGAACCGGTCGAGCGCGGCGCGCGGCTTGGCCTGGCGCTCTTCGAGCGCGGCGCAGACGATGGCCGTCAGGTCGCCCACATCCTTGGCGATGAGGAAATAATGTTTCATGAAGCGCTCGACCTCGGTCAGGCCGAAGCGCGAGGTGTAGCCGAGCCGCTCCGCGATCTGAGGCTGAAACTCGAAGCTCAGCCGCTCCTCCGCCCGACCGGCCAGGAAGTGCAGATGACAGCGCACCGCCCACAGGAATTCCTCGCAGCGGCGAAACAGAGCGTATTCGCGCTCGTCGAACAGTCCGGCTGCGACGAGATCGCGCGGGTCGCGCACCCGGTACACATATTTGCCGATCCAGAAGAGCGTGTTGAGGTCGCGGATGCCGCCCTTGCCGTCCTTGACATTGGGCTCGACCAAGTAGCGCGAGCCGCCGGCGCGCTTTAATCTCTCGTCCCGCTCGGCGAGCTTGGCGGCGACGAAATCATGCGCCGATTTGGCGACGATCTCCTCATCGAACCTTTTGCGCATCTCGTCGAACAAGGCTTGGTCGCCGAGAATGAACCGCGCCTCGAGCAGCGACGTGCGGATGGTCATGTCGGCTTTGGCTTGCCGCATGCACTCGCCGATCGAGCGGGTCGAGTGGCCGACCTTCTGGCGCAGGTCCCACAACATGTAGAGCATCGTCTCGACGAGCTTCTCGCTCGCCGGCGTCGGCCTCGTCGGCAGGAGGAACAGAAGGTCGATGTCCGAGCCGGGCGCCAGCGCGCCGCGGCCATAACCGCCGACCGCGGCGATCGCCATGGGCTGATCGCCCTCCGCCTCGCCGTCGCCTCGCGCCGCGCGCAAGGCGAGCGCATGGATCGCGGCGATGACGTCGTCCTGGAGATCGCTCAGCCGCTCGGCGCAGGCCATGCCTTTACCGCCCGCTTCGAGGAGCTGGCGCGCCTCGGCGCGGCCCTCCTCCAGAGCCGCCCCAATCATGGCGAGGCCTGCCTGGCGGAAGGCCGCTTGATCGCCGTCCTTCGGGCGGTTCAGCGCAGAGACGTCGGCGATGAGCCGCGCGCGGTCGACGCCTCGCTTGCCGAAGGCGGGCGCTCGGGCCACGCGGGAGCTGACGACTCGGCTTTCCATCGCGGGAGCCTCTAGCACGGAACCGCCCCGCGCGCTTTGCCAAGGAAGGCCGTCAACTTGACTTGCAGAGAGAATTTTCGTTTCTAGAAAAAAGTCAGACTTTTTTGCCGGGCGTCGCCTCCGAGGCGAAGCGATGGATCGGCGTGGAGTGAAGACGTCCTTTTGCTCTTGCTCAAGCCCCGCAAACGTTGGAAGCTAGCATTCTAACACGGCCCCAGAGGCGCAAAGGACGACGCCTTTGAGCGTAAGAGCCGGGTTGGGAGGACATTCTTTGCCTGTACTCGAATTGCATAATATTTCGAAGCATTTTGGCGCGATCCACGCGCTGACAGGCGTGGACATGACGCTGGAGCCCGGCGAAGCGTTGGGGTTGATGGGAGACAACGGCGCCGGCAAGTCGACTCTGGTCAAAATCATCGCCGGCAATTTCCCGCCGACCGGCGGCGAAATCCGTATCGAGGGCCAACCGGTCACGTTTTCCAAGCCGGTCGAGGCGCGTCAGAAGGGCGTTGAAATCGTCTATCAAGATCTCGCCTTGTGCAATAATTTGAGCGCAGCGGCCAACGTGTTCCTCGGCCGAGAACTCAAGCGGGGCGTTGGGCCGATCCGTTGGCTCGACCATTCTGCAATGGCGCGAAGAGCCGGCGAGCTCTTCGCCGAGTTGAAATCGGAGACGCGGCCGCGCCATCTTGTTCGTCAGATGTCGGGCGGCCAGCGCCAAGCCGTCGCGATCGCGCGAACGCGCCTGTCCAATCCGAAAATCGTCCTCATGGATGAGCCGACCGCGGCGATCAGCGTGCGCCAAGTCGCCGAAGTGCTGGATCTGATTCGGCGGCTTCGCGACCACGGCATCGGCGTGGTGCTGATCAGCCACCGCATGCCCGACGTCTTCGCGGTCTGCGACCGCGTCATGGTCATGCGCCGCGGCCGCAAGGTCGCCGATAAAAAAATCAAGGATTCATCGCCCGAGGAAGTGACGGGCCTGATCACCGGGGCGATCCATGTCGCTTGAAACCCAGGCTTCGGTCGGCAAGAACGCCGCGTCCCTCGCCGACGCTGGACTGGATACGCGCGAGAAAAGCTTCCTCGAGAAAGTTTTCGCCAATCAGCCGTTCTGGGTGACCATCGCGCTGCTCGCGATTTGCGTGGTGACCGGCCTCGAAGAGCCGGTCTTCTTCAGCGCGGACAATTTCTACGACATTACTCGCAACTTCGCCTTTATCGGCGTCATGGCGCTTGGCATGACGCCGGTCATCATTATCGGCGGCATCGATCTTTCGGTCGGTTCGACCATGGGCTTGGTCGCGATCGTCTGCGGCCTGGTCCTGCTCAAGCAGCCGATCGACTATATGCCGGACTGGTGGAACGCGGCGGACTGGACCCATACGTGGTGGATGGCGTTGATCCTCGGACTTGCGGCGGGCGCCTTGGTCGGGTGGGTCAACGGCGCGCTCATCGCCTTTATCGGCCTGCCGCCCTTCGTCGTGACCTTGGGCATGCTGTCGGCGGCGCGGTCGATCGCCGTCGTCCTCTCCGAAAATCGGATGCTCTACAATTTCCGCCCGGATCAGGCGACGAGCTTCAAAATCATCGGCGGCGGCGACAATTTGGGCCTTCCCTTGCCGTTTCGCCTCTCCAATCCTTTTTTGATCTTCGTCATCCTGACGTTGCTGCTCGGGATCGTGCTCAAAATGAGCGGCTGGGGTCGGCATATTTTCGCGATCGGCGGCAACGAGCAGGCGGCCAATCTCACCGGCGTCCCCGTCCGCCGCATCAAGATCCAGGCCTATGTCCTGTGCTCGATGTCGGCGGCGCTGGCGGCGATCCTGAGCGTCGGCTGGTCCGGCTCGGCCAATAACAGTTTGGGCCAGTCTTACGAATTGCTCGCCATCGCTTCGGCGGTCATTGGCGGCGCCAATTTGATGGGCGGCGAAGGCACGGCTTACGGCGCTTTCATCGGCTCGGCCCTGATCTTCACGATCCGCAACTCGCTGCTTATGGCGGGCGTCGATTCCAATTGGCAGGGACTGTTTGTCGGCTGCTTCATCGTTCTCGCCGTGGTGCTCGAAAAAGTGCGCGGCAAGAGACGCGAATGACCCGCCTTGCGGGCGTCGCGTGACCTGGGGAGAAGACCTCAAAGAGTGGGAGGGTAGCTAATGTTGAAATACCTATTGACGACGGCCATCGCGGCCGGCGCGCTGATCGCTGCGGCGAGCGGGGCCTCCGCGGCGGACAAGAAGTTCACTTTCGCGTTGGTGCCGAAGAACACGAATAACCCGTTCTTCGACCAGGCCTTGGCCGGCTGCAAGAAGGCCGAGAAGGAGCTCGCCGGCAAGATCGAATGTCTCTATATCGGCCCCGGCGAACATGGCGGCGGCGACGAAGAGGCGCAGATCGTCGCCGACTTGATCACCAAGAAGGTGGACGGAATCGGCGTCTCGCCGGCCAACGCGGCGGCGATGGCCGCGGCTTTGCAGGGCGCCAAGGCCGCCAACATCCCGGTTCTGACCTGGGACTCGGACCTGCTCGAGAAGGACAAGGCGCTGCGCGCCGCCTATATCGGCACGCACAATTATGACATCGGCGTCAACATCGCCAAGCTGGTCATGCAGATCAAGCCCAAGGGCGGCACGATTTGCATCCAATCGGGCGGCGCGGCGGCGGCGAATCACAATGAGCGCATGCAGGGCATCCGCGACACGCTCTCCGGCAAGAAGAGCGCGGAGGCGCCCGGCGAACGCCTGACCGGCCAGAACGGCTGGACCGAAGTCGCCGGCTGCCCGCTCTATACCAATGACGACTTCGCTGTCGCCAATCAGCAGATGGAGGACATCCTCAACAAGTATCCGGATCTCGACGCCTTCACGCCGACCGGCGGCTTCCCGCAATTCCTGCCCGACGCCTACACGAAGACGGCGGAGAAGGTGAAGGACAAGATCGCCTCCGGCAAGCTCGCCCTGGTGGTCGCCGACACGCTGCCCGTGCAGATCGACCTGATGAAGAAGGGTCTGTCGGCCGGCCAGGTCGGTCAGCGGCCGTTCGAGATGGGTTACAAGGTCATGTACTCGCTTCTCGATATGAAGGAAGGGAAGCCGGCGCCGAAGGACCCGACCTACACCGGCCTCGACGTCTGCACGCCGAAGACCGCCGACACCTGCATCGGCGGCGGCTCGTAAGAGTCTCTGCGCTTGCGGCAAAGGAAGGCGGGGCCTCGGCCCCGCCTTTTTGCATCGTAACCACTCGCCTGTCATACGCGCAAAACGGGAATCCAGACTGAGCGAGTTCTACGGAGCAGAGGTTCTCTGGATTCCCGCTTTACGCGGGAATGACACTAACGGATGAGCAGAGGGGCGCCATGGCGCATTCGATCGCGATCATCGGCATCGGCAAGATCACGCAGGACCAACACCTGCCGGTCATCGCCAAGAATCCGAATTTCAAGCTCGCCGCTTTGGTGAGCCAGCGCGGTTTGCAACAATCGGGCGTTCCGACCTTTCGCATGCCGGCCGAGCTCTACGCCGCCATGCCCGAGGTCGAGACGGTCGCCATCTGCACGCCGCCGGCCGTGCGCCACGCGATCGCCCGCGAAGCGCTCGACGCGGGCAAGCATGTCCTGCTCGAGAAGCCGCCGACGCCGACCACGGCCGAGCTCGACGATCTCGTCGCGCATGCGGCGCGCCGGAACCGCGTGATCTTCGCGACTTGGCATTCCCAGTACAACGCCGCCGTCGACGAGGCGCGGCGGCGACTCGCGGGTAAAAAGCTTCGCTCGCTCCATATCGAATGGAAAGAGGACGTGAAGCGTTGGCATCCTGGCCAGGAATGGATCTGGGACGCCGGCAATTTCGGCGTCTTCGATCCGGGGATCAATGCGCTCTCGATCCTGACCAAGATCGCGCCGGCGCCGACCTTCGTCAAAAGCGCGACCCTCGCCTACCCCGCCAATCGCGACACGCCGATCGCCGCCTCGCTGGTTTTCTCCTGTCTTGCGGCTGAAGGGCCTTCGTCAAAATTCACCGCCGAATTCGATTGGCGCCAGCAAGGCGAGCAGAGCTGGAACATCGACATCGCGACCGCCGACGGCGAGGCGCTGCGCTTGACCCATGGCGGCTCGAAGCTGTTCGTCGACGGCGCGCTCGTCCTCGAGAAACCGATGGCGGAGTACGAAGGGATTTACGAGCATTTCGCGGTTCTGCTCGACGAGAAGAAAAGCGCGGTCGATGGCGCGCCGCTGCAACTCGTCGCAGACGCGTTCCTGGTCGGCAAGCGAAGCATGGCGGAGGCGTTCTATTGGTGAGCCATATCTTTCCAGCAAAGCGGAAGGACAGTTCAGCGCTGCTCGAGCGGCGGCAACTCGAGGCGCTGCTCGATGCGGCGGACGCGCGCCTCTAGGTCGCTGATGATGATGCCGTGGCCGACCACGACCGAGTGGTATTCGACCACCGCCCGGCGAAGCCCCACGATCTGCTCGTTTAATTCCTTACGGGTGGTGAGCAGATCGGCGGCCACATCGGCGCGCAGCGACTTCATCTCCGACCTGAGTTCGGCGGCCAGTTCGCGCATCTCCGATCGGAGTTCGACGCCGAGCGCGTCGATCTTCGCGTCCATCCTCCCGAATTTCGCGTCGAGGTCGCCGCGCATGTCGCGCAGCAACTGCAGGACGAGATTTTCCGGCTCGGGCATCAGCAAACCATGTCGGGGGCCGGGCGCCTCGTCAAGGCGCAGAACCTGATCGGCTCGCGCCGACGCCACGATCCTGTATACTGCAGAGAGAAGGGGAGCCTTTCGTGAATCGCGCGTTGAAGATCAATTTCGCCGCGCTCGCGCTTGCTGCCGCCGCGGGCGGGCTCGGCGGCTGCGGGCGGGCGGGGCCGCTCGAGCCGCCGCCGAGCGCCGAAGCCGCCGCCAAGCAGGCGAGCGAAACCGAGGCCAATTCCGGCGTTCCGCAGGCGCGTCCGAAACCGAAGCCGATCCAGGCGCCGAAACAGTCCTTCTTCCTCGATCCGCTGCTTTAAGCCCCCCCATGCATCACTTCGGTTATCGTCGCGACGGCGTCCTTCATGCCGAGGACGTCGATCTGCGCGACATCGCGCGCGCCGTCGGCACGCCTTTCTATTGCTATTCGACCGCGACGATCGAACGCCACTTCAACGTCTTCTCCGCCGCCTTCGCCGATGTGAAGGCGCTCGTCTGCTACGCTGTGAAGGCCAATTCCAACCAGGCGGTGCTGCGCATTTTAGCCCGGCTCGGCGCCGGCATGGATGTGGTCTCGGAGAGCGAATTGCGCCGCGCCCGCGCCGCCGGCGTCGCCGGCGACAAGATCGTCTTTTCCGGCGTCGGCAAGACCCGATCGGAATTCGCCCTCGGCCTCGACGAGAACATTCTCTGCTTCAATGTCGAATCCGAGCCCGAACTCGACGCGCTGTCGGAAGTCGCGGCGGCGCGCGGCCAGACCGCGCGCATCGCCATTCGCGTCAATCCCGATATCGACGCGCGCACCCACGCCAAGATTTCGACCGGCAGGTCGGAGAATAAATTTGGCGTGCCAATTTCTCGCGCGCGCGAGGTCTATGCTCGCGCCAAGAGCCTGCCGGGGATCGCCGTCACCGGGGTCGACATGCATATCGGCTCGCAGATCGTCGATCTTCAGCCTTTCGACGACGCTTTCGCCTTGCTCGCCGATTTCGTCCGCCAGTTGCGCGCCGACGGCCACGTCATCGATCACGTCGACCTCGGCGGCGGTCTAGGCATTCCCTATCGCCACGACAACGATCCGCCGCCCCATCCGGAGCTTTACGCCAAAATCGTCAAACAGCGCACCGCCGGGCTCGATTGCTGGGTGGCGCTGGAGCCGGGTCGCCTGATCGTCGGCAACGCCGGGATTTTGGCGACCAAGGTGCTTTACGTGAAGCGCGGGGCCGGGCGGAATTTCATCATTGTCGACGCGGCGATGAACGACCTGATCCGGCCGACGCTTTACGAAGCCCATCACGATATTGTGCCCGTCGTCGAGCCGGGGCCGCAGGCGCCCCGCATTTTCGCCGACATTGTCGGGCCGGTCTGCGAGAGCGGCGACTATCTCGGCCTAGACCGCGACCTGCCCGAGCCGGCGCCAGGCGATCTTTTCGCGGTTTTGACCGCAGGCGCCTATGGCGCGGTGCAGGCGGGGACTTATAATTCCCGCCTGCTGGTCCCGGAGACGCTGGTCCATGGCGCCGCGTTTGCAACCATTCGCCCGCGCCCGAGTTACGACGACTTGATCGGCCTCGACAAACTTCCGCCCTGGTTGGCGTGAGGCTGAGCCCGCCGGCCTCCCGGCGAAGGAGGAATTTTTGAGCGACGGCGCCCGAACGCCCCGCAACAAGCCACAGCCCGCCATCGGCGACGCCGTCGCGGCGGCGCGCGAGCGCCTGCGGCGACTCGCCCTTAAGGCGCATTGGGTTCTGACCTGGGAGCGCGTTTGGCCGCCGCTCGCCTGGGCGCTTACCGTCATCCTCCTCTTCCTTGCCTTCTCCTGGTCCGGTCTGTGGTTCTACGCGCCGCCGCTCGGCCGGGCGGCTGGAATCGTCGCCTTCGCGGCGGCTCTCCTCGTCGCGCTTGCTCCCCTGGCGCGAACGCTCTTCACCCGAAAGCGTGAAGCCGACGCGCTCGCCCGACTCGACCGCGACAGCGGCGCGCCGCATCGGCCAGCCTCGTCGAGCGTCGATCAACTCGCCGACCCGACCGCCGACGCCGCGACCCGCGCCCTGTGGCGTCTGCACCAGCGCCGGCTGGCGGAAAACGTCGCCAAAATCGCGCTGGCGCCGCCTTCGCCGCGCATGGTCGACAGGGATCGGCTGGCGCTGCGGCTGGGCGCGCTGGTCCTGGCCGTCGCCGCCGCCTTTATCGCCGGACCCGAGAAATATGCTCGGATCGCCGCCGCCTTCGACTGGCGCTTCGACCTTGCCCCGCCGCAAGGGTTCCGACTCGACGCCTGGATCGACCCGCCGCCTTTCACCGGCAGGCCGCCGATCATGCTCGACGTGCTCGGCAAGGAGGCCAAGGCCGAGCGCAAAATCGAAACCCCTTCCGGCTCCGTCCTCGTGGTCCGCGCCGATCCGCAAACCGCCTCAGCCACGGTCGAAGGCGCGTTGATCCCCGTCGAATCGGCCAAGGCCGTCCAGACCAACGCGGCGCCGAACCGCGACCCGCATGAGCAGCGCTGGACCATCAAAGGCGCCGGCAGGCTCACGATCGCCCGAAACGGCTCGACGCTGGCGGCTTTCGACATTGTCGGCCTGCCCAACGGCAAGCCGGTCATCGCCTTGACCGCCCCGCCTCGCGCCAATGCGCGCGGCTCGCTCACACTGCGCTATCGCCTCGCCGACCAATATGGCGTCTCGGCCGCCGAGGCGGATTTCGCCAAGCCGGCGGCGGACGGCAAGCCGGCGCCGCGCTCCCTGGTTGAGCCGCCTCATATGGGCCTGGAGCTGCCTTCGACGCCCGCCGGAACCGGCGAAGCGCAGACGACTGGCGATCTCTCCGACCATCTCTGGGCCGGGGCGAAAGTCGTGATGACGCTGAGGGCGGACAATGTCGCCGGCGAGGAGGGCAAGAGCGATCCGGTCGAGGTGACGCTGCCGCAGCGGACGTTCACTGATCCGCTGGCCAAAGCCTTGGTCGAGCAACGCCGCGATCTGGCGCTGGACCCCGACCACAATCGCCCGCGCGTCGGCGAGACCTTGGACGCGCTGCTGATCGCGCCGGATTTCTTCAATATCGGCGCAAGCGTTTTTCTCGGCCTCAACGCGGCGGACACCCGGCTTAAGGAGGCGCGCACCGACGCCGATCTCATTGGCGTCTGCGACCTGCTCTGGGCGATGGCGCTGCAGATCGAGGACGGCGACGCCTCGCAAGCCGAGCGCGATTTGCGCGCCGCCGAGCAGCGCCTGCGCGATGCGCTCCAGCGCGGCGCGAGCGACGAGGAAATTCGCCAATTGATGAAGGAGCTGCGCCAGGCCGCCGAGAATTTCGCCCGCGAGCTCGCCGAAAACGCGCAAAGGCAGGACGGCGCTGATCAGCAGCGGGATTCCGATCAGGCGCTCGACGCGCAAGACCTGCAAAACCTGCTCGACAAAATGGAGGATATGGCGCGGAGCGGCGACAAGGCGCAGGCCCAAGCTATGCTCGACCAGTTGCAGAACATGTTCGAAAATTTGCGCGGCGCGCGGCGCGGCATGAGCCAGGCCGAACGTCAGGCGCGGAAGGCGCTCGGCGACGTCGACAAGCTGTTGCGCGACCAGCAGAAGCTGCGCGACGACACGTTCCGTCAGGATCAGCGCGCCCACCGCCGCTCGCCGGAAGGCCAGCAAGGTCAACAGGGCGACCCGGGCGATCAAAGCGCCGATTCTGGACAAGATCAGCAGGGCGGCGACGCTAGCCCCCTCGACCAGCGTCAGCAAGAATTGCGGGACCGCTTGAACGATCTGCAGCGCCGGATGAAGGGGATGGGCCTCAAGAGCGAACAGGGGTTCGACGACGCCGACCGCGCCATGGGCGACGCTACCGGCGACCTGCGACAAGGTCAGAACGGCCGCGGCAAGGCGATCGGCGATCAAGGCCGCGCCTTGGAGGCTCTGCGCCGCGGCGCCGAAGGCATGCAACAGCAGATGCAGGGCCAGCCGGGCAATGGCCAGGGCGAGGCCGAGTCGGAAATCATGCCCGGACATGGACAGGGACAGCGCGGCCGCGATCCCTTGGGTCGACAATATGGCCCCGAGGGCCGGGGCGCCGCCATGGGGCCGCTCGGCGACGCAATCGGCGCGGCCGAGCGCGCCCGCCGGGTCATGGAGGAGTTGCGCCGCCGTCTTTCCGACCCGAACCGCCCGGGCGACGAGCGCGATTACCTCGAGCGGCTGCTCAACCTGCCGCAGTGATGCGGCTCTCGCCCTCCCTCCCGGCAAAAGCTATAGATCGCTTTTAGCAAAGAAGCGCGAGGGCCATGCATTCTTTCTCGAATATCGGCGTCGCCGCCGCGCTCGCCGCGGTCGCGCTGGTTCTCCTCCTCGGGCTCGCCAATATGTTGCGCGGCGGCGCTTCGAATACGTCGCAATTGCTGATGCGCTGGCGCGTCGGCTTGCAATTCGCCGCCATCGTCCTCATCGTGATCGTGCTTTTGACGCGGATGCATTGACGATTCGGCCGAACGCCGAGCGACGGGATGGTTAGGCTCAACAAGATTTATACCCGCACCGGCGATTCCGGGTCGACCGGCCTCGGCGACGGTCAGCGCCGCGGCAAGGACGATCCGCGCGTCGCCGCCTATGGCGCGGTCGACGAAGCCAACAGCGCCATCGGCCTGGCGCGAGCGGCGGCGGCCGGCTCGAGCGATCCCGATCTCGTCGCCATCGACCGCGTCTTGGCGCGCGTGCAGAACGATCTCTTCGATCTCGGCGCCGATCTCTGCATGCCTGGCGAGAGACAGATCGGGAGCGCGAAGGCGAAGCGGCCGCCGCTGCGCGTCTCGATGAGCCAAGTCGCGGCGCTCGAGAAGGCGATCGACGAGCTCAATGACGATCTTTCGCCCCTGCGCTCGTTCGTTCTGCCCGGCGGCGGCCAGGCGGCGGCGGCTTTGCACCTGGCGCGCGCCATCTGCCGGCGGGCCGAGCGCGACATGGTCGCGCTAAGCCGGATCGAGGGCGAAGAAGTCGGCGCCCCGGCGCTCGCCTATGTCAACCGCCTGTCCGACTATCTTTTCGTCGCCGCGCGCTACGTCAACCGGCGCGGCGAGGGCGACGTCCTTTGGGCGCCGGGCGCAAACCAGGGAAATTGAGCGCCGTCGCCGCATAGGCGTTCCCGGGTCGGACAAGGACAACGAGCAGGACCATGGCAAAGTATCTCTTCGAACCGCCGCCGGTCGCCGCGCTGCCGATCCTCGGAACCGACGCGCTCTATCCGGTCGCGCGCATTTTTTGCGTCGGCCGCAACTACGAAGACCATGCGCGCGAAATGGGGCATGTCGTCGATCGGGAGAAGCCCTTCTATTTCTCCAAGAGCGCGACGACGCTCCGCCGCGACGGGGCGACGATTCCGTACCCGCCCGGCACGACGAACTATCATTTCGAATGCGAGCTCGTCGTTGCGATCGGCGCTCCCGCCTTCAAGATCGCGGCGAGCGATGCGGAGCGAGCGATCTTCGGCTATGCTTGCGGCCTCGATATGACCCGGCGCGACCTGCAGCTATCCGAACGGGCCAAGCAGCGGCCCTGGACGCTTGGCAAGGACGTCGAAGCGAGCGCGCCGGTCTCGCCGATCGCGCCGGCCGCCGCGATCGGCCACCCGAGACGGGCGCGGATCGAATTGCGCCAAAATGGCGAGACGCGGCAGAAAAGCGACATCGCCGAGCTCGTCTGGTCCGCGCCCGAGCTCATCGCTCATCTCTCCGGCTTCTATCATCTCGGACCCGGCGATTTGATCTTCACCGGCACGCCGGCCGGGGTCGGGCCGGTTCAGCCGGGCGATAAGCTCGAAGCCTCCATCGACGGAGTCGGCGCGCTGACCGTCACGATCGGCGCGCCGCAATGAGCCGCCCTCCGCGACTCGTGACGGCGATCGGCGTCATGAGCGGCACGTCGATGGACGGGATCGACGTCGCCATCCTTTCGAGCGACGGCGAGGCGCTCGTCGAGCCGGGCCCCGGCGCGACCTTCTCGTACCCTGAAGAAACCCGCGCCGCGTTACGCCAGGTCGTCGGCGATGCGAAAGCGGCGCGACAGCCGCTGGTCGAACTCGAACGCGCCGTCACCGACGCGCATGTCGCGTCTGTCGAGACGTTCCTGAAGAATTACGATCTCGACCGGTCGCGCGTCGCGCTTGTCGGCCTGCATGGCCAGACGATACTGCACCGGCCGCGCGAGCGTTACACCCGCCAGCTCATGGACGGCGCCCGCGCAGCGCAGCAGCTTGGCGTCGATGTCGTGTGCGACTTCCGCAGCGCCGATGTGGCAGCCGGGGGCGAGGGCGCGCCGCTCGCGCCGCTCTATCACGCCGCGATCTCGGCCAACGCGCCGCGGCCGTTGGCGATCCTCAACTGGGGCGGGGTCGGCAACGTGACCTATCTCGGCGCCGATGACGGGATCGTCGCGTTCGACACTGGACCGGCCAACGCGCTCCTCGACGATTTCCTGCTGCGCCGGCGCGGCGTTTCGCATGACGCAGACGGCGCGCTCGCAGCCAGCGGCCGCGTCGATCAAGCGATTTTGATGGCGCTGATGAGCGATCCTTATTTTCAGCGCCCGCCGCCCAAGTCGCTCGACCGCAATCATTTTCACAGGATGGCGCGGGCGGTGGACGCGCTTTCGGACCAGGACGGAGCGGCGACGCTCGCCGCCTTCACGGTCGAAGCCACGGCCGCGGCCGGGCGCTTCTTCGAGGAGCCGCCGCGGCGCTGGCTGGTCGCCGGCGGCGGACGGCGCAACCGCGCCTTGATGAGCGCGCTTACGAGAAGGCTCGCCGCCCCGGTCGATCCGGTCGAGGCGATCGGCTATGACGGCGACGCGCTGGAGGCGCATTGTTTCGCCTATCTGGCCATCCGCTCGCGCCGCGGCCTGCCGCTCTCCCTGCCCACGACAACAGGCGCGCCGCGGCCGATGAAAGGCGGCGCGTTTTGGCCCGCGCCTCGCGCCCTGGCGAAGGCCGCGCCTCCGGATCGAGACGCTATGGCCGGCGAAAGACGCTGACCGACCCCTCGCGTCAGGACCAGCGGCCGCTCCGGCGTACTGTCGCTATGCGGCGAGCCGCCGGGTTGCTCGCTTGAGCCATGCGCCCGTCTCGGCGTCGACGATCGGCGCCAGCTCTTTGCGGACGCGCGCATGGTAGATGTCGAGCCAGTCGCGCTCCTCTTTCGTCAGCAGCTTCGGCTCGACGAGCCGCAAGTCGATCGGCGCGAGCGAGATCGTGGCGAAGCCGAGCATCTTGCGTTCGGCGCCGGCGATCTCACGCTCCTCTACGACGACGAGGTTCTCGATCCTGATCCCGTAGCGGCCGGCGGCGTAGTAGCCGGGCTCGTTCGAGATGATCATGCCGGGCTCGAGCGCAGTCGTCCCCGTCTTCGCGATGCGCTGCGGCCCTTCATGAACCGAAAGGTAAGCGCCGATCCCGTGACCGACGCCGTGATCGAAATCGAGCCCCGCCTCCCATAAAGCTTTGCGTGCGAAAGCGTCGAGCTGCGCGCCAGACGCGCCTTTCGGAAAGACGGCGCGCGCAATGGCGATATGGCCCTTGAGCACGCGCGTGAACCGGTCGCGCATTTCCCGGCTCGGCGCTCCGACCGCGATGGTCCGAGTGATGTCGGTCGTGCCATCCTCGTACTGCCCGCCGCTATCGATGAGGAAGATTCCTTTCTCGATCTTGCGATTCGAGGCTTTCGTCACCCGATAGTGCGGGATCGCCGAATTCGGGCCGGCGGCGGCGATCGACGGAAAAGAGACGTCTTTGAGTAGGCCGGTTTCGCGCCGAAAGGACTCTAACGCTTCGGCCGCGGCGATCTCGGTCAAACTTCCCTTCGGCGCTTCGCGATCGAACCAGGCGAGAAAGCGCGTCAACGCCGCCCCGTCGCGCAAATTGGCGGCGCGGGCGCCGGCGAGTTCGGCAGGGTTCTTGGCCGCCTTCATCAGCGCGATCGGATCGGCGCCGACCTCCGGCGCGCCGCCCGCTTCTTTCAGAGCCTGCGTCAGGCGCGCGGCGGCTGTGCCAGCGTCGAAGGAGAGCTTCGCGCCTTTTGCGCCGAGCGCCTTCAGATCGGCGAGGAGCTCGCGCTCTTCGCCGATCTCGGCTAGCGCCGACAGCGCCGTTCGGATCCGGTTCGAGAGCTTGCGCGCGTCGATATAGAGCTTCGGCTCCCCCTGGCGCGGGACGAAAGCGTAAGCCAGAGCCAGGGGCGTATGGGCGACGTCGCCGCCTCGGATGTTGAACAGCCAGGCGACGTCGTGCGCGTCCGAGACGACGAAGCCGTCGCTTTTGAGCTTGGCCTGCACGCGCTTGATCTTGGCGCGTGCGCTCTCGCCGGCGAGGCTGAGCTTGCGCATCTGAACCTGGCCGAGCGGCGGCTCCGGCCGATCGGTCCAAATCGCGTCGATCGGATTGGTCTCGACCGCTATCAGCTCGCCGCCGGCCGCCGCGGCGGCGCGCGCAAAGCGCTCGACTGCGTCGGGCGTGTGCAGCCAAGGGTCGTAGCCGAGCTTGCCGCGATCGAGATGGGTCTCGATCCAGGCGCCTGGCGGATCATCGACGGCATGGCGGATTTCGAAAATCCGCCGGTCGACTTGCTCGGCAGCCTGTAAAGTGTAGCGCCCATCGACGAACAGCGCGGCGCGGTCTTCGAGAATGATCGCAAGGCCCGCGGAGCCGGAAAAGCCGGTCAGCCAGCGCAAGCGCTCCTCTGAAGGCGGCACGTATTCATTCTGATGAGCGTCGGCTCGCGGTACGATAAAACCGGCGAGACCGCGCCGCGCCAGCTCCTCCCGCAAGGCGTCGGCGCGCGGCGCGCCGAGAGAGGGATCGGCGATTTCATCGAACGATTGGTACAGCGACTTGAACATTTGCAGAACCGATCGCTAACCCTCTCCCATCGTCGGAAGAGAGCTTTCGCCGGTCACGACGCGTCCGATGAACGGCAACTGACGGTAGGAATGGGCGACGTCCATGCCATAGCCGACGACGAAGACGTCCGGGCAGACGAAGCCGACGAAATCCGCCGCGATTTGCACCGCTCGCTTGCCCGGCTTCTCCAGCATCGTGCAGATCATCACCTTTCGCGCGCCGCGCGCGGTCAGCAAGTCTTTGGCGAAAGCGAGGGTGCGGCCGGATTCGAGAATGTCGTCGACGAGGAGGACGTCGCGGTCTTTGACCGAGGATTCGATGTCCTTGAGAATCTTGACCGAGCCGGTCGAGACAGTCCCCTCCAAATAGCTCGACAAGTGAAAAAACTCGACCTGCGGATCGAGGCCGGCCCGGTGCATGGCGCGCAGGAGGTCGGCGGCGAACATGAACGAGCCCTTCAGGATCGCGACGACGAGCAGATCCTTCGGCTTGGCGGCGGCGATTTCGTCGGCGAGCGCCTGCGTCCTCTCCGCGATTGCTTTTTCGTCGATGAGAATCTGGACCTTGCGCTCGCCGCTCACAACTTATCCCCGGCGCTTTTCTCCGAGGCCGAGGCGAACCGCACCATCACCTCATGCGCGCCGGCCGGCGGCGAGGCGAGGCGCAGCCGGAACGAAGCTTCGCCGCGCGGAGCGACATCCGGCCTCGGCGGCCGCGCCGTCCAAACATAGATTTCGCGGGAATTAGCGTCGCGCACGGCGATCCGCATCTCGGGAATCTCCAGCTTCCGCGCCGTTAAGTTGACCACCGCGCCTTCAATGGTCAACACCTGCCCCCGCTCCGCCTCGACGATGCTGGTGCGCAGATCGTCGAACGCGAGGCCGCGGAAATTGACGGGAAGGCCGATCGCGGCATAGGCGCGCGCCGTTATCGGCGCGAGACGGACAATCTTGTCGCGCGCCGCCACGGCGGCCATCCCGCCGACCAACGCGAGAATGACGGCCGCGACAGGCCCCGCGGCGCGAAGACGGTTCCTTGCGGAGGATCGCCCGCCGCAGCGCTCGCAGCTGGTTTCAGGGCCGCTCCCATCGAAAGGCCGGCCGCAGGTCCGGCAAGTCACGAGCATGGCTGATCCGTTCGACCCCGGCGGGGCGTCCTCGCCGCCATTGGGCGCGCTCATGGTTAAGGAGCGGTTAAGCCGCGTCGTCGCTTTCCGCAGATTTTTCGCGCGTCAGCGGCCGTTTTCCTCAGATTTGACGTAAGCGGCAGGTTCGGCTCTTGCTGATCCGCTCAGAGGTTTGAGTCGCGCCTTGCTCCATTTCGAAAATGTGGGCTTACGATACGGAATGGGGCCGGAGGTCGTGCGCGACCTCACCTTCGCGATCGAGGCCCAGAGCTTCCAGTTCCTCAGCGGCCCCTCGGGCGCGGGCAAGACGACGCTGCTGCGCCTGATGCTGCTGTCGCTGAAGCCGACCCGCGGCATCATCAAAATTTTCGACCGCGACGCCGCCAGCTTGGACAAGGACGCGATCACCTCGCTCAGGCGGCGGATCGGCGTCGTGTTCCAGGATTTCCGATTGCTCGACCACTTGACGACCTACGAAAACGTTGCGCTGCCTTTGCGCGTGCAAGGCCGCAGCGAGGGGAGTTATCGCGGCGAAGTGGTCGAGCTTTTAAAGTGGGTCGGGCTCGGCGAGCGGATGAACGCGCTGCCTCCGGTCCTTTCCGGCGGCGAGAAGCAGCGCGCCGCAATCGCTCGCGCCCTGATCGCGCGGCCGGAGCTGCTGCTTGCCGACGAGCCGACCGGCAATGTCGATCCGGCTTTGGCGCGGCGCCTGCTGAGGCTTTTCATCGAATTGCACAAATCCGGGACCGCGGTCGTCATCGCCACGCACGACATCGCGCTGATGGATCAATTCGCCGACGCCCGCCGGCTCGTGATCAGCGGCGGAAGGCTGGAAATTTTCGATAGGGATTCGTGGTGAACGCGAGCGCCGCCCAGGACCGCGCCGACGCGCATTCCGCCGAGGACAGCGAGCTCGCCGAATCGCGGCTCAGACGCGATATGCCGCTCGTGCCGGCCAGTTCGATCGCCGGCCGCGCCCTCGTCTCGGTCATCGCGATCATGACGTTCCTCTCCTGCCTGACCGCCGGCGGAGCCATGCTGGTCGCGAGCGCTTCGGAAGGATGGCGCTCGGACATTTCCCGCGAGGTGACGATTCAAATCAAGCCTGCGGCCGGGCGCGACGTCGAGGCCGAACTTGATAAAGCGGCCGCGGCGGCGCGCTCTGCGCCGGGCGTCGACGAGGTCAAGGTCTTTTCGAAATCGGATTCCGAGCGCCTGCTCGAACCCTGGCTCGGCGCCGGCCTCGATTTGAGCGAGTTGCCGGTGCCGCGGCTGATCGTCGTCAAAATGCAGAAAGACGCCGACCCGAACCTCGCTGCTTTGCGCAGCGCGCTCGCGGCGCAGGCGCCCGACGCCAATCTCGACGATCACCGCCTGTGGCTGTCGCGGCTCGACACCATGGCCTCGGCGGTGGTCGTCTTCGCCCTGGCGATATTCGCGTTGATGATCGTCGCGATGATGTTGGCGATCGGCTTCGCCACCCGCGGCGCCATGGCGGGAAACCGCGAAATCATCGAAGTGCTGCATTTCGTCGGCGCCGCCGACAGCTATATCTCGCGCCAATTTCAGGGCCATTTCTTACGGCTCGGCTTGCGCGGCGGCCTGATTGGCGGCGCCGCGGCGGCCTTGTTCTTTCTTGGCGCGACCGGGCTCTCGGCCTGGTCGGCCAATTCGCCCGGCGGCGAAGAAATTGTCGCGCTGTTCGGCGCCTTCGCGCTGGGCCTCAAGGGCTATATCGCCATTTTCGGCCTGTCGATCGCGATCGGCTTTCTGACCGCGATCATGTCGCGCTTCATCGTGTTCCGGCACCTGCGGCGGTTGCTCTGAGCGGGCTTGCTTCCTCGGGGCGACAGCGAGCCGATTTCCCCGGCAAGCTCTTGCTACGCTAGAGCGATCAGAGCCGATATGACGATGGCGGCGCATCGCGAGCCTTTACGTCGAATCGGGGTGGCGCGCTCCCAATGGTCGAACTCGCAAATCATTGCAATTGCGCGCGTGCGGAAGCGAGCTCCTGACCCTCGCGTCGCGCCCTCTTTCTTCTGTCGTCGCTTTGCGCAATGGTCCGCCCATGATCGGCCTACGCTCCTTCGTCTACAATATCTGCTTCTACCTCACGCTTGTCGTGCTGATGATCGTCGGCTTGCCGTCGGTCCTGATGGGACGCCATGCGGTTTTCTTTATGGGGCGCCTCTGGGGCGCCTGCTCGCTTTGGCTGCTCGAGCATATTTGCGGTCTGACGGTCGAGTTTCGCGGCCTCGAGAACATCCCCAAGGGCGGTTACATCATCGCTTCGAAGCACCAGTCCTTTCTTGAGACGTTCTCGCTGATCCAGCACGCGCCCGATTTCGCCTATGTCCTCAAGCACGAGCTGATGTATATTCCGATGTTCGGTTGGTATTTATGGGGCGCCGAGCAAATCGGCATCGACCGCGACCGCGGCAAGAGCGCGCTTCAAGTCCTGGGCGAACGCGCCGCCGCCGTGTTGCGCGCCGGCCGGCAGATTTTCATCTTTCCGGAAGGCACGCGCCGGCCGCCCGGCGCGCCGCCGCAATACAAATACGGGGTCGCCTATCTCTACGAGACGACGGGGGTTCCCTGCCTGCCGGTGGCGCTCAACACGGGCCTCTATTGGGGCCGGCGCGGCTTCACGCGGCGGCCGGGCGTCGCGGTGATCGAATATCTGCCGCCGATCGCGCCTGGCCTCGACCGCGACCGCTTTCTCGCCAAGCTGCAGGAGACGGTCGAAACCGCCTGCGCCCGACTCAACGCCGAGGCGGTGGCGCAGGATTCCTCGCTCGCCCTGCGGCTGGCGCCCGCTCAAACCTGACGCGATTCCTGACTCTTAGCCGAGGGCCGATTCCTTCCGGCGTCGCCGATTTGCGATTTTCGTTGACGCGCTCCTGCGCGTGTTCTATATTTGTTCCTTTCTCGCAATCGGAATTTCGCTATGCAAGCCTTGTGGGACGAGCTTGGAGGCGACGGCGTCGGCTTCGCCAAGCGAGGGCGCGAGACGCGCCGCTCGGTCGACAACCTCGAGCTTGCGGCTTTGGAGGGTAACGCGCTTGCCCGCCGCTTCCGCTATTGGCGCGGTGCCTCAGGCCGACGTTATCTGTTCTCGGTCTACAATCCGGCCTCCTGCCCAGCCTATGAAGATGTGGTGCTGATCGTGGCCGCCGTGGCGGAAAGCGGCGAACGGCGCATCCTCTCGATCATCGACACGGGCGCCTTGCCCGAACTCGCGGTTGCTCGCGCAAGGGAAATCGCAACTTCGCCGGACATGCGGGTCGAGCATCATGTCCATCTTCTAGCCGGCTCGCGCGCGGAGCGCGCTGCGACGATCGACGATCTTCGCCCAGGCCTCATGACGCCAGCCGTCCGGTCGCGCGCCTAACTAAGGGCGGGAGAAGGAGAGCCCTTCTGCGTCGCTCCGCATCAGCGTCGTGGCGACGATGATCGCGG
>JAJPHH010000199.1 GCA_021325385.1 Alphaproteobacteria bacterium | reverse complement strand
ACGGCCTGGATGCCGACGAGCTGGCTGAACGGCGTCGCCATGCCGGGATAGCCGAGATCGCGGCGCACTTCGGCGGTCTCGCGCAGCACGTCGTCGAGCTTGTCGGTCATATTGTGCTGGGCGAGCTGGGCTTTCAGCGTCCCGGTCATGCCGCCCGGGATCTGGTGGCGGATCGACAGGACGTCGTATTCGTTGTGCTGGTTGACCGGAAAGCCGGCGGCCTTGCCGACCTTCTCGAAATGCTCGGCGATGGCGGGCAGAAGCGCCTTGTCGATGCTGTGGGTATGGCCGAGCAGTTCGAGGTTGTGCAGCATGATTTCGGTCGAAGGCACCGAGGGGCCGTTCGCCATCGGCCGGCTCGCCGTATGCAGGATCGCGACGCCGAGTTCGATCGCGTCGAGATAGGCTTTCGCCGATTGGCCGAGAATGTTGTTGGCGTGGAACTCGATCGGCTTGCCGCGCGCCTTGGCCTTGATCGCCGGCACGAGCGTCGTCAGGCGCTCCTTGTCGAGCACGCCGGCCGTGTCATAGAGCAGCAATGTGTCGATGTCGGGCGAGGCGGAAAGCTTGTCGGCCTTGTCGGCGTAATAGGCGTCCGTATGAACCGGCGACAGCGCGAACATGATCGAGCCGGCGACCTCGGCCCCGAATTCCTTGGCGACCTTGGCGAGGCGGTGCATCTTGTCGATGTTGAAGAGGACGTCATAGATCCAGAAGCTGCGGCAGCCATGCCGGTTGAGCTGGCGCATCCAGGCGTCCATCAGAGAATCCGGCGTGACGCCGAACGTAACCGAGGCGTTTGAGCGCATGCCGCCGCGGATGCGTGTGCGCGGCATCGCCCCAACCAGCAGATCGAGCCCTTCCCAGGGATTTTCGCGGCAGGTGCGGATCATCACCTCGAACAGCGACGAGCCGGCAAGATCGATGACGCGAAAGCCGCAGCGGTCGATCAGCGGCGCAACGGGAAGCGCCATGCCGGCCTGCATGCGCATCCCCCAAAGGCTCTGCTGGCCGTCGCGCATCGTCTCGTCCAGCAACTCGATATGGGCCATGATCTATCCCCCTTGCTGGCCGTGATGCGGCAAGAAAACATTTTCGAGCCAACGCGTATCGAGCCGGTTGTCGATGAAGTCGGCATGGCCGACGATCGCGCGCAGTAGGGCGATGTTGGTGGCGACCCCGTCGACCTCGAACGCCTCCAGCGCGTCGCGCAGCCGCGCGACGGCGCGCCGACGATCGGCGGCATGGACGATCAGCTTGGCGATCATGCTGTCATAGTAGGGCGAGACGACCGAACCTTCCTCGATCGCCGAATCGAGCCTGACGCCCTCGCCTTGCGGCGGGCGCCAACGGACGATGCGGCCCGGCGACGGCAAAAAGCCGCGCTGCGGATTTTCCGCGAGAATCCGCGCCTCGATCGCATGGCCATGCTGGACGATGTCGTCCTGGGCGAAGCGCGGCGGCGCGCCGCCGGCGATTTCGAGCTGCAGGCGGATGAGATCGACGCCGCAAATCATCTCGGATACCGGATGCTCGACCTGGATGCGCGCATTGACTTCCATGAAATAGAAATCGTCGCGATCGATGTCGTAGAGAAGCTCGACCGTGCCGGCGTTCCGATAGCCGATCGAGGCGAGCAGGGCGACCGCCGCCTCGTGCAAGCGCCGCCGGGTCGGCGCCGGCAGAGCCGCGGCGGGCGCTTCCTCGATCATTTTCTGGTAGCGCCGCTGCATCGAGCAATCGCGCTCGCCGAAATGCAGAACGCGTCCGTCGCCGAGGCCCATCACCTGGACCTCGACATGCCGGGCGCGCTCGACATAGCGCTCCAGGAAGAGCGCCCCATCGCCGAACGCCTCTTTCGCCTCAGCCGCGGCGCGCGCAAAGTCGTCGCGAAGCGAGGCCGCATCGTGGGCGATAACCATGCCGCGGCCGCCGCCGCCGGCCGACGCCTTGATCAGGACGGGAAAGCCGATTTGCTCCGCCGCAGCGACCGCCTCCTCCACGGTCGCAAGCTGTTGGCTGCCCGGCGTGGTCGCGACCCCCGCCACGTTAGCGAGGCGGCGCGCCGCCAGCTTGTCGCCCACCTTTTCGATCGCGTCCGAAGACGGGCCGACAAACACGATCCCGTGCTCCTCGCAAAGCCGGGCCAGCACGGCGCGCTCGGAGAGAAAGCCATAGCCCGGATGCAGCGCGTCGCAGCCGGTCGATCTGGCGGCGTGGACGACGAGATTGGCGTCAAGATAAGAGGCGCGCGCCGGTGCCGGACCGAGCGTGACGACGCGATCGGCCTCGCGCGCGGCAAGGCTGTCGCGATCAGCGGCTGAGGCGGCGAGCACCGTCTCGAGGCCAAGGCTTTTGGCGGCTCGCACGATGCGTAACGCGATCTCGCCGCGATTGGCGATGAGCACTCGGCGCAGCGGCATCAGGCCCGCGCTTCGATGAGAAACAGCGCCTGGTCGAATTCGACCAGTTCCGCGTCCTCGACCAGAATCTGCCGCACCACGCCCGAGACGCCGGCGACCACCGAGGTGAACAGTTTCATCACTTCGATCAGGCAGAGTTCGGTTGTCGGCTCGACGCGCTGGCCGATTTTGACATAGGGCGGCGCGCCCGGCTTCGGCGAGCGGTAGAACGTACCGAGATTGGGCGCCCGGACGGCGACCCAGCCGTCGGGAATTGCGCCGGTCCGGAAGGCGCCGCCATTCGTCGATGCGCGCGGCTCGGCGGAGAGTACCGGCGGCGGCGCCGGCGCGGCGGGCGCGTCTGCCGGCGCGGCGGCCAGGAGGGCCGAGCGAGCGCCCGGGGTCTTTGAGACGAACAGTTCGAGCCCTTCGACCTTGACCGTCATCTCGCTCCAAGACGAGGCCTCGAACGTCTCGAGCAACGCTTCGATGTCTTGCAGCTTGATCTCGCTCACGCTCCACCGACCTCCTCGGCCAACGAGGCCGCATCCGCCGCGCGGATCGCGGCGAGCAAAGGCGGCAAAACGGTTTCGGCGACGATGAATTCAAGACCCGCCCGGAGCGCCGCCCGCACGCCTTGATCGGAGGCGACGGCGCCGCCGCGCGCGCCGCGCGCGCCTTGCAGCCTCCCAAGCACGGCGCCAATCTTGTCGGGATCGGCGGCGTCCTCGTTCGTCGAAAGATCGACCGCATCCGCGGCTTCCGGAGACGAGGCGGCGACGACGCGCAGCGGCGCGTGCTTCGCTGCCCAGGCGGCGAGCGTCGCCAGCGCTTCGTCCTCGTTTTCGTCCGGCGTCTCCACGGCGAGCGCGCCCGCATAGATTTTGCCGGCGCGCCCATCGACCGTGACAAGTCTGCCGGCGAGGGATTGAAGCGCGCCCTTGCCGCAGCCGACCACGCAGGCAAGGCCGAGCGCCCGCCCGACCACGGCGGCGTGCGACGTGCTGCCGCCCTGCTCGGTCACGACCGCGCGCGCGGCGATCATGCCGTGCAAATCGTCGGGGCTGGTCGTCGGCCGCGCGAGAATCCCCGCTTCGCCCGCGCGCGCCCGCCGCTCCGCCTCGTCGGAATCGCCGACGACAACGCCGATGCCGACGCCGGGCGAAGCCGCTTCGCCCGCGGCGAGCAATTCGGCGTTCTTCAAGGCGGCTTCGCAAATGCGCGGACTCAACAGGAGACGCGCCTGATCTGGCGTCAGCCGCCGCAGCGCCGCCTTCTCATCGATCAATCCTTCGCGTACGAGCGCGACGGCGATGCGGGCGGCCGCTTGCGGCGCGAGTTTGGCGACGCGCGCCTGCAAAAAATAAAGGCGTCCGCGCTCGATCGTGAATTCAACGTCCTGCACGTCGCGGCTGGCGCGTTCAAGCTTACGCGCGGCTTCAAGGAGCTCGGCATGGACCTTCGGCATTTCCGCCGCCAGCGCGCTCAACGGTTGCGGCGTGAACTTGCCGGAAACGACGTCTTCACCCTGCGCGCGCGGCAAATATTCGCCGTAGGGCTCCGGCGCGCCGGTAGACGGATTGCGCGAAAACAATACGCCGGTTCCGGAGCGCCGATCGAGATTGCCGAAGGCCATCGCCTGAACGGTAACCGCAGTGCCGAGATCGTCGGGAATATGGTTGTGTTGGCGATAGCGGCGGGCGCGGCGCGAATTCCAAGATTCGAACACGGCGCGAAGCGCGCCGCGCAATTGCTCGCGCGGATCGGCAGGAACCTCCGAGCCGCAACTCGCCCGAATCGCATCGCGCCACGCCGCCGGCTCTTTCGCCGGATCGAAATCGGGCGCGCTCGCGCGCAGGACGATATGCGCGTAGAGGTCGAGAAAGCGTTTATGCGTGTTGCGGGCGAAAGCCGCATCGCCGCATTCGGCGGCGAGCGCCGCTTCGGTTGCGTCGTTTACGCCGAGATTGAGCACCGTGTCCATCATGCCCGGCATCGAGACCGGCGCGCCGGAGCGCACCGAGACAAGGAGCGGGCGCGGTCCCGCCCCGAAGCGGCGGCCGGTCTTGGACTCGAGCCAAGCGATCGCCGCCTCGATCTCATCGTTCAGGCCGGCCGGCGGCTCGCCCGAGGCAAGATAGGCCCGGCAGGCGGCGGTGGTCACGACAAAGGCGGGCGGCGCGTTGAGGCCGAGCGCCTGCATCCGCGCCAGCGACCAGGCCTTGCCGCCGATCAAGGCGCGTTGCGGCTCGCCTTCGCCGTCGAGACCGAGCGTCCATTGTCCGAAGGCGACCGTCATCGGCGCGCCCTATTCCTGGCGCTCGCGCTGCATCAGGCGCAACAGGTCCTCATGCAGCTCGAACCACAGCGTGTGATAGCTCTCGATCCTGGCGTCGCTGACCCAGGCGATCGCGCCCTGCTCGGCCTTGTCGAGCGCCGCGGCGAGTTTATCGCGATAGATGCGCATGCGCGGGACGGCGCTGGCGAGCTGATCCAAAGCCGCCTCGGCGCGCTCGTGGAAGTCGCCGAGCCGGTCGATGATCTTGGCGTCGTACTCCTTGTCGCTGTGATCGTTGGGCGCGCGCTCGCCGCCGACGCTTATCGTCTGCCACTCGGTGATGAGCTGCTTCAGCAGCGGGTTCAAGCGCTCGAACGCGTCATAGCCGGCCTGAAAGGCGGGATTGGCCCGCACGTCCTCGTAAAGCCGCGAATAGTCCGAATCGAGCAGCATGCGGGCGGCCGGCGCGAGCAGGTAGCGGCCTTGCGTTTCGACCGCGCGCTTGCCGGCGACAAGCTTGGCGAGTGTCTCGCGCACGACCTCCAGGTCGAGGCCGAGAATGCCGGCGACGTCCTCCGCCGTCGCGTGCTTCTTGATCGCAAGGCCATGCATGACGAGATGCGCGTCGTTCACGTCAGGCGCTCTCCTTCCCAGCCGAGGCGTTCTCTTTCAGCGCCGCGACGACGTGGTCGCGCACGGCGCGGCGCAGGATTTTGTTGGCCGAGGTCTTCGGCAATTCCGGCCAGATCTCGATCCCCTTCGGGCGCTTGTAGCTGGCGAGCTTATCGCGCGCATGCGCCATCACCCGCTCGGCGTCGAGGCCGGGGCGGCCGGAGACGACGGCATAAACGCGCTCGCCCCATTTCTCGTCGGGCAGGCCGATCACCGCGGCTTCGATCACGCCGTCGCAGGCGAGCAGAACGTCCTCGACTTCGCGCGGATAGACATTGTAGCCGCCGGAAATGAGCAGGTCGTTCTTGCGGTCCACCAGATAGAAGAACCCGTCGCAATCCATGTAGCCGATATCGCCGGTATGCAGCCAGCCATTGCGGAAGGCCTGCGCCGTCGCCTCGGGATTGTTCCAATAATAGGCCATGGTCTGCGGCCCGCGGCAGACGATCTCGCCGCGCTCGCCGGGCGGCAGCGGCCGGTCCTGCTCGTCGACAACGGCGACGTCGACGATCGTGAACGGCCGCCCGCACGAGCCGACGCGGTCATGATCCTCGGGCTTCAGGCAGGTGATGACCATCGGGCTTTCGGCCTGGCCATAAGTCTGCGCGAAGATGCGGCCGAACCGCTTCTCGGCCCGCTTCAGCAAGGCCGGCGCGATCGGCGAGGCGCCGTAGCTGATCGAGCGCAGCGCGAATTCCGCCTCTTCGATACCGGGCGCTTCGAGCGCCATCGCCAGCATGGTCGGCACGAGAAATGTGTGCTCGCAACGTTCTCGCGCGGCGAGCGCGACGAATTCCGCCGGATCGAATTTCGGCATGACGAGCGAACGCAGGCCGCGCGTCAGCGAAGGCAGGAAGAACGCGCCCGAAGCATGCGCGATCGGCGCGGCGTGCAGGAAGGTCTCGCCGCGGCGCAAATCCGGGGTCAGATCGGCGAGGAAGGCCGAGAGCTCGGCAAGCTCGCCGCGCGTCGTCAGCGTCACCGCTTTCGAGCGCCCGGTCGTACCTCCCGTGTAGCCGAGCCGATAGGGCGCATCAAGCGCGCGGTCGACCGCGCAAGGCGCGTCCGCGCCCGACGCGGCGAGCGCCAGCAATTCGGCCTGCCCGATCGAGCGCTCGACGCCGAGCCGGGCGATATCCGCTGCGGCCGTCAGATTGTGGATGACGCCGCGGCTTAAGCTGTCGCGCAGCTTGAACGCGTGATTGTCGAGCGTCTCGCGGACGTTCAGCGCGACCCGCACCAGGCCGCTTTTGGCGAGGGCGTAGTAGACGACGAGGCAATCGACGCCGTTCGGCAGCAGGACGCCGACGCGGTCGCCCGGCGCAAAACCGCTCGCCATGAGCGCATTGCCGAGCCGGTCCGTCAGCGTGTCGAACTCGCGGAACGAGAGGACGCGCTCGCCTTCGGCCAGGCAAGGCGCGGAGCCGTAATGGAGCGCGGCGCGGCGGATCAGGCTGCCTATCTGCATGTCGCCGCCCTTGCCTGTCAGCGCGAAGAGGCGCGCAGCTTTTCGATATCGGCGCGCTTCAGCCGGGACCCCTTATCCCTGAGCAGGCGCGAGTTGGCCTGATCGAGCCGATAGAGCTCGTCGGCAAGCGGCTCGCCGGCATGGTATTTGACCCAGGTCTCGCAAAGATGCCGATATTTGGGCTCGAGCGCGGGCGGGCGCGCCTCGCGCGCCATCCGGTTGTACTCGGCAAGCCCGATCACGCCGCGTGTCGTGTTGTAACGGTCGAGCTTTCCTGGCAGATGGCTTGCTCCGGGATAGATCGGGCCGCTTGTCGGCGTGTAATCCTCACCCTGCAGAATCGAATAGGGAATGAGCGAATAGAGGCGCTGCGCCGCGTTGGAGTGCTGCATCATCGTATATTCGCTGAGGCGGTGCGAGGGATGCGCGCCGATGCACAGGCCGACCAGAACGTCGCGGCTATATTCATCGTTGAACAGCGGCCGAAAGCGCTCGGCGCGCTCGTCGACCGTCATCCAGTCGGCGACCTGGTAGACGCCGGCGACATGGGCGAGGTCCTTGACGATCGAGAAATAGGTGATCGCGCCGGCGTCCATCATCTGGTCGCGCGACCAGCCGGCGACGCGCCGCCACAGCTTGTTGTTGGCGTCCTT
>JAJPHH010000154.1 GCA_021325385.1 Alphaproteobacteria bacterium | reverse complement strand
GCGCCGTAATCGGTGATGTTGGTCACGCGGCCCTTGAGGCGCATGCCGACATGGTACTTGCTCTCGATCGCATGCCACGGATCTTCGAGCAATTGCTTCATGCCGAGCGAGATGCGGTGCGTCTCGTGGTTGATCTTGATGATCTTCACCTTCACCTGCTGGCCGATGCTGAGCACTTCGGTCGGGTGATTGACGCGCCGCCAGGCGATGTCGGTGACGTGCAGCAGTCCGTCAATGCCGCCGAGATCGACGAACGCGCCGTAATCGGTGATGTTCTTCACCGTGCCGTCGATGACCTGGCCCTCGACCAGATTGGCGACGATTTCGTGGCGCTGCTCGGCCCGGCTCTCTTCGAGCACGGTGCGGCGCGAGACCACGATGTTGCCGCGCCGGCGATCCATTTTCAGGATCTGGAACGGCTGCGGCACGTTCATCAGCGGCGCGACGTCGCGCACCGGGCGGATGTCGACCTGGCTCCGCGGCAGGAAGGCGACGGCGCCGTCGAGATCGACGGTAAAGCCGCCCTTGACCTGGTTGAAGATGACCCCTTCGACCTTCTCGTTCTTCTCGAAGGCCTGCTCCAGCTTGACCCAGCTCTCTTCGCGCCGCGCCTTGTCGCGCGATATGACGGCTTCGCCGAGCGCATTCTCGACGCGCTCGAGGTAAACCTCGACCTCGTCGCCGACATTGGGCGCCGGCTCGCGGCCGTGATTGGTGAATTCCTTGAGGGCGACGCGCCCCTCGGTCTTCAGGCCGATGTCGATAACGGCCATGTCCTTTTCGATCGCCACGACCTTGCCCTTGACGACCGAGCCTTCGAAGGCCTCGTTGTCGCCATAAGTCTCGGTGAGCAAAGCGGCGAAATCCTCGCGCGACGGCGCGTGGGCGGATGTATCGGTCATTTATTCTCCTAAAAAGCCCAATCGGGCGGCGCCGGCTTGGTTGGCGTTGCGGGTCGCTCGACAATCGCCGGAGGGGGCCAAAAGGCCGCTTCACCGCTAAAAAGGCGGGCCGGCGCGGCCGGCGTCGTGAGCGAGGTTCAGCGCGCTTATCGCCTGAAGCTCAAAGCGCGGCTGGTGAATAGCAATATGGGAGCTTTCCGGCAAGGCGGCAACGGGCGAGCGTAACCGGATTGCTTTCGCCGCGCCGCCGCGCTCGGCTAAATTCTTGTTCAGCGCCTGTCGAAATCTCGCGAGGCCAAACGACAACGGTTCAGCGGCGCATCACGCGCGGCTCATTGAAGAGGAGAACCGCCATGCAATATCTGCTGCTGATCCATACGAGCGAGGCCGGCTTCGCCGCGATCCCGAAGGATCAGCTTGAACAAGCGCTTGGCGCCTATACGGCCTATACGGAAGCGCTGCGAAAGGCCGGCGCTCTGGTCAACAGCAACCGCTTGCAGCCGGTCGCCGCCGCCACGACCGTGCGCGTCGCCAATGGCAAGACGCAGGTGCTTAACGGCCCCTATGCCGAGACCAAGGAGCAGCTAGGCGGCTATTACCTGATCGAGGCGCCGGATCTGGACGCGGCGATCTCCTGGGCGGCGCGCTGCCCAGGCGCATCGCACGGCGCGGTCGAGATTCGGCCGGTCTGGGCGATGTAAGTCCGAACTCGGCGCGATGAGCGACGAGAGGCAAGCGCATGACGCCGCAGCCGCCGCAGCGCGGCGCAGCTACGGCCGCCTCGTCGCTTATCTGAGCGCGCGCACGCGCGACGTCGCGGGGGCCGAGGACGCTTTGTCCGAGGCTTTCGCGGCCGCGCTGGCGGATTGGCCGAAAAGCGGCGTGCCGCGCAATCCGGAAGCCTGGCTGCTCGCCGCCGCGCGACGTCGATCGATCGACGCCGCCAGGCGGCGCCGGACCGCCGCCGAAGCGAGCGGCCATGTCCAATTGCTGGCCGAGGAGATCGCGGCGATGGCGGAAGAATCCGCGCCCATTCCCGACGAGCGCTTGAGCCTGATGTTCGCCTGCGCCCATCCGGCGATCGAGGCCTCGATCCGGGCGCCGTTGATCCTGCAGACGATCCTCGGCTTCGACGCCGCAACGATCGCCTCGGCCTTTCTCGTGTCGCCGGCGGCGATGGGGCAAAGGCTCGCCCGCGCCAAGGCGAAGATCAGGCTCGCCGGCATCCCATTTCGCACGCCGGAGCGCGAAGCCATGGCCGAGCGTCTGGACGCGGTTCTCGCCGCAATCTACGCCGCCTTCGCCGAAGGTTGGAGCGACCCGGCCGGGGCCGAGGCGAAGCGGCGCAATCTCGCCGAAGAGGCGATCTGGCTCGGCCGGCTGGTCGCCGAGCTCTTGCCAAACGAAGCCGAAGCGCTCGGCCTCCTGGCGCTCATGCTCTATTCCGACGCGCGGCGGCCGGCGCGCCGCGACAAAGACGGCGAATTCGTGCCGCTCGGCGAGCAGGATCCGCGACTTTGGGAAGCCGGGCTGATCGGGGAGGCGGAGGATCTGCTGCGGCGCGCCCATCAGCTTGGCGTCATAGGCCGCTACCAATTGGAGGCCGCAGTGCAATCGGCTCATGTCGCGCGGCGGCTCGGCCGGGGCGTCGACTGGCCGGCGATCGTCGCGCTTTACGACGCGCTGTGCGGCCTGACCGGCTCGCCGGTCGCGGCGATCAACCGCGCCGTGGCGCTGGCGGAAACGCAAGGGGTGGTCTCGGGCCTCGCCGCGCTCGACGCCATCTCCTCGGACGCCCGCCTCGCCGAGTATCAGCCTTATTGGGCGGCGCGCGCCGACCTGCTGGCGCGAACCGGCGACCGCGCCGCCGCGCAAGAGGCCTATGATCAAGCGATCGGCCTCGAGGCCGATCCTGCGGTGCGGCGTTTTTTGCAGCGGCGGCGGGCGGCGCTGTAGAATCTTTCGCCCCGCGAAGCGGGGAGAAAGATTTGCCCGCGCCGAGCTCATGACCGCCGAACCTTTCTCTTCCCGTCTCTCTCGCATCGACCACGCCTCCGAACATGGCGCGTGGCGGATGGCGTTCCTTCAGCCGAGCGCCGCCCTTGCCCCGTATATCGCGCGCTTCACCGCCTATCGGGAGCGCGACACCGCCTTCACCCGACGCGCCGAGCCGCCTTCCGGCTTGGCGACGCTCGTCTTCAATCTCGGCGAAGAATTGCGCGTCGAGCATCCGGTCGCGACCTTCAACGCCTATGGGGCGGGCGGCGCCTTTTACACCGGGATCAGCAGCACGACCGCGATCACCGAGACGGACCGCGCGCAAGAGGGCGCGCAGGCCATGCTGACGCCGCTCGGCGCGCGGCTGCTCGTCGACCTTCCGCTCGCCGAAATCGGCGACCTTCTGATTGATCCGGCCGACCTCTTCGGCGCGCCGGCGCGGGAGACAATCGGCCGGCTGATGGAATTGAACAGCGACGAGGCGCGGCTGGCCCTCCTCGAAGAAGCGGCGGCGCGGCGGCTCGCCCGCGCGCGCCGGCCGCCGCCCGCCGATCTCGCCTTCGCGGCTCAGCGCCTGCAAGCGACGGGCGGTCGGGTCGCCGTCGCCGCGCTCGCGGCCGAGATCGGCTGCAGCCGAAAACACCTTACGCAGCGCTTCTCTCGCGAATTCGGCGTCGCGCCGAAGCAACTCGCGCGGGTCTTGCGCTTCGACCGCGCCCTGCGGCAAGCGCGCAGCGGCGCCGTCTCGAGCCTGGCCGAACTGGCGGCCTCATCCGGCTATTCCGACCAGGCGCATCTAACTCGCGATTTCAAGGAATTCGCCGGCGCTCCGCCAGCCGCCTTCATGCGGCGCATGCTGCCGGACGAAGGCGGATTTGCGCTGTAGAGCCCTCGCGCGACTCGAGAGAAGGGAGACGCCGCTCGGGTAACATTTCTTCAAGACCGGCCGTGTCGATCCACTTATCGTGTCGCCAGACGAGGAGGACGCGTTCATGGATCAGTCTCAGACCAGAGCCCGCACCGAGATCATCCCCTACATCTTCTACCGCGACGTGCCGGCGGCGCTCGATTGGCTCGCCCGCGCCTTCGGGTTCAAGGAGATCATGCGCGTCGGCACGCCGTCGGGCGGCATGCATGGCGAAATGGAGCTCGACGGCTGCAAGATCATGATGGGTCAAGGCGGCAAGCAATGGGGGATGATCAATGCGCGCGAGGCGGGAGTCGCGACGCAGGGCGTCTTCGTCTACATCGCCGACGTCGACGCTCATTACGAGCGAGCGCGCGCCGCTGGCGCCGAGATCGAGAAACCGCCGGAAGATCTATCCTACGGCCGCTCATATACGGCGCGCGACCTCGACGGGCATCCCTGGTTCTTCACGACGCCGCCGTCAGCCTGAGCCTTTGTCCAGGCCCCGCAGCCGGCCGACAATGCCGGTCGGCGCGAAATAGACAGCGAGGATGAACATCAGGCCGAGCCACATCAGCCAGCGGTCGGGATGGAGCAGGCCGGCGGCGAGGGTGAGTCCAGCGCCGCTCGCCGCAGCGGAGAGCGCGCCGAGCAGGCCTTGCAAATAGTTCCGCGCGACGACGAACAGGGCCGCGCCGACGATCGCGCCATAAAGCGAGCCCATGCCGCCGATCACCACCATGACCAGCACGTCGAGCTGGATGGAGAGGTTGAGGGCCGTATCCGGCCCGACATAATGCTGCCAGATCGCGCCGAGCGCGCCGGCGAGCGTCGCGACCGCCGCCGAAAGGCACGTCGCCAAGGCTCGGTGGTAGACGATGCGATAGCCGAGCGCTTCGGCGCGGAACGGATTTTCCCGGATCGCCTGCAGCACGCGGCCGAATGGCGAGTTGACGACGCGCAGCAGCGCCAGGAACAGAACCGCGCAGGCGATGAAGACGAGATAGTAGCTGAGCACCCGGCCGTTCAACTCCACGCCGAAGGCGCGGCCGCTGATCAGACGAAAGCCGGGGCGCAGAATCTCGGGGACTTGAAACGACCGGCCGTCCTCGCCGCCGGTCAACCAATCGAGCTGAGAGGCGAGCACGTTGAACGCCGAGGCGACCGCGAGCGTGACCATGGCGAAGAAGATGGTTTGCACCCGCAGCGAGAAAAGGGCGATGGCTAGGGCGAGCGCGACCGAGACCGGCAGCGCCGCGACGATTCCGAGGATCAGCGCGCCCCAGCTCGGGCCGAGGCCGTAAAGCGCGATCGCCACGCCATAAGCGCCGACACCGTAGAACATGACATGGGCGAAGGAGACAATTCCGGTATAGCCGAGCAGGAGATCGTAGGAGGCGACGAGCAGCGCGTAGACGAGAATCGTCGCTGCGACATTGAGCGATTTGGCGCCCGGAAAAAGGAACGGCGCGATCGCCAGAATAAGGACGATGACGGCGAGGAGCGCGACGAGCGCGCGGCCGCGCGGCGGATCGCCGGAAAGGATCATCATCGCCCGCCCGCCGGATAAAGCCCGCGCGGCCGCCACAGGAGCACCGCGACCATCAGCGCGATATTGGAGACGAGCGCGAATTTCGGCGCGAGGAAGCCGGCGTAATTGGCGACCAGCGCGACCAGGGTCGCGCCGAGAAGGCAGCCGCCGATGGAGCCGAGGCCGCCGGTGATGACGACAATGAAGATCAGCACGGTCAGGCTTTGGCCGACAGAGGCGTGGACCTGCTCGCGATAGAGCGCCCATAGCACCCCGCCAAGGCCCGCCAGAGCCGAGCCGGCCATGAACACCGCCAGGAACAAGCGATTGATACGGTAGCCGAGCGCCTCGACCATTTCGCGATTTTCGACGCCGGCGCGGATCAGCAGCCCGATCTTGGTGTAGTTCAGCGTCAAGGTCAGCCCGACGAAGATGACGAGACCGACGACCACGGCGAGCAGCCGAAATTTTTCGATTGCGGCGTCGCCGATATGGAAGGCGCCGCGCAAGCTCGTCGGCAGGCCGAGCGGAATCGTGTCCGGGCCGAACAGCGCATAGAGCAATTGCTCGACGACGATAAGGCCGCCTGTCGTGACGAGAATCTGCTTCAAATGCTGTCCGTAGACGGGCTGGATCAGCAGCTTCTCGAAGACCAGGCCGAGCGCGCCGCAAACCGCGGCGGCGACGACAATCGCCAAAAGAATGACGCCGAGATTGAGCGCGAGCGAATCGGCCTGCGACCAGAGGATCAGCGGCGCGAAGACGAGCGTCGCCATATAGGCGCCGATCGAAATGAAGGCGCCATGGCCGAAATTGAGCACGTCCATGAGGCCGAACACCAAGGTAAAGCCGGAAGCCATGGTGAACAGCATCAGGCCCATGGCCAAGCTGGCGAAGGTCAACGTGATGAAGGTCGAGGTCGAGCCGATCAGTGGGGCGGCGATCAGCGCGATCAGGAACGGGGCCAGCGCCGGCGCGAAGTCTATTTTCGGCCGCGGCAGCGCGGCGCCTGTATCGGTTGTGGCGCTCATTGATGGGCGTCCAACGAAAGGCCGAGCAAACGGTTTTGCAGCGTCGCGTCAGCCGCCAATGAAGCCATCGAGCCGCGATGGACGATACGGCCATTATCCATGACTCGCACGTCGTCGCCGACCTCCTGCGCGACCCGGAAATTCTGCTCGACCAGCAAAACGGTGACGCCGGCGCGCTTGATCTCTTTCAAACAATCGATCAGAGCGCCGACGATGGCCGGCGCCAGGCCCTTGGTCGGCTCGTCGATCAACAGCAGACGCCGCGGCTCGACGATAGCGCGCGCGATCGACAGCATCTGCTTCTGGCCGCCCGACAGCGAGCCGGCGCGGGAAAGCCAGAACTTCTTCAGGGCCGGAAAGAAGCCGAAAATCCATTGCAGGCGGGAATCGTCGAGCGCGCCGTCGCGCGCGGCGAGGATGAGGTTTTCGCGCACGGTCAGTCCCGAGAACACCGCCATCGTCTCGGGCACGTAAGCGATTCCGGCGCGAGCGATGGAGGGCGTCGGCAGCCCGGCGATGGGCTGGCCCGCAAAGGCGACTGAGCCCGCGGACGCGCGCCACAGACCCATGATCGTGCGCAAGGTCGTCGTCTTGCCGGCGCCGTTGCGGCCAAGCAGCATCGTCGTCTTGCCCTCCGCCGCCTCGAAATCGACGCCCTGCAGGATATGGTAGCGGCCGATATGAGTGTGCACGCCGCTGAGGCTTAAAAGCGCTGTCATGACGGCTGCGCCTTGGCGAGGCCGAGATAAGCTTCCTGCACGATCGGCGAGGCGATGATCTCGGCAGGCTCGCCGTCCGCCATCAGCCGGCCGTTGTGCAGGACGATGATGCGGTCGGCGAGCGAGCGCACGACGTCCATCTTGTGCTCGACGAGCAGAATGGTCTTCGACGCCTCTTGCTTGAGCCGGGCGATGAGATCGAGCACGACCGGGACTTCGTCGACGCTCATTCCGGCGGTCGGCTCGTCGAACATGAAGATGGTCGGCTTCAGCGCGATCATCAGCGCGACTTCGAGCTTGCGCTGATCGCCATGTGACAGGGCAGCCGCCGCGGCGTTGCGGCGCCCGGTCAACGCGACCTCTTCGAGGATAGCTTCGGCGCGGCTGACGAGATCGCCGCGCAAGCGCCAGGGCCGAAGCATGTCGTAATGCACGCCCTCGGCCGCCTGAACGGCGAGCCGCACATTCTCGGCGACGGAAAGGCCGGGAAAGAGATTGGTGAGCTGAAAAGCGCGGCCGACGCCGCGGCTCGCCCGCTCGGCGGGGCCGAGCGAGGTGACGTCATGGCCGTTCAAGAAGACGGCGCCGCTGGTCGCCCGCAATTGGCCGGAGACGAGGTTGAAGTAGGTCGTCTTGCCGGCGCCGTTCGGGCCGACGATGGCGGTGAGCTCGCCGGGGCGGAATTGGCACGACACCGCGTCGACGGCGACATGACCGCCGAAGCGGATCGTCAGGTCCTTGGTTTCAAGAGAGACCGAATTTGACAACGGCCGAGGCCCCCTCCCGTACCCTCCCCCGCTTCGCGGGAGAGGGGGCCCTTAACGCTCGTGTACTTTCTCGCCCGTCGCGAGTAGACGTAAGCCAGAAGTTTAGGCTCCTCTCCCGCGAAGCGGAGGAGGACCTGCCGAGTCACCTTTTGTTGCGGATCGGAACGGTCATGTCCTCGGGCTTGATCTCGTTGACGAGTTCGAGGTCGGCCCAGGGCAGGTTCGGATCGACCCTGACCTTGAAATGGTACATGGACTGCATCGCCTGGTGATCCTCCTTGCGGAAGGTCATCTTGCCTTTGGGCGTGTCGAAATCCATGCCCTCCATGGTCGAGATCAGCTTCTCGGTATCGGTCGATTTCGCCTTTTCGACCGCAGCGACTACCGCCATCGCAGCCGCGAAGCCGCCGCAGGTGAAGAAATCCGGCGGCGCATTGAAACGCTTCTTGTGCTCGGCGACGAGCCAATCATTGATCGGGTTCTTCGGCAGGCCATAATAATAATAGGCGCCGCCCTCCATACCGGGGAAACGCTTATAGGCGGCTAGAGCGGGCAGAATGTTGCCGCCGGTCGACAATTCGACGCCGTACCGGCCGGGATCCATGTCCTGCAGCTTGTCAAGCGGGTCGCCGCCGCCGGCCCAGATCACCCAGATGATTTTGCGGCCTGGCTTGTCTTTGAGCGCGTCGAACAAGCGCTGGCCGACGGCGGTGAAATCCGTCGTGTTGATCGGCGCAAATTCCTCGTCAACCAGAGCGGCGCCGGTCTTGGCGAGCGCTTCCTTGAATGCGGAGACGCCGTCATGGCCGAAGGCGTAATCCTGACCCAATGTCGCGATGGTCACGCCCGGCTTGCCGATCGCGACTGCGTTCGAGATCGCGTCCTGCGACGAGTTGCGCGCCGTGCGGAAAATGTATCTGTTCCACTTGTCGCCGGTGATCTGATCGGCGACCGCCGGCTCGACGATGAGGATTTTCTTATGCTCCTCGGCGACCGGCAGCATGGCGAGCGCGGCGGCGGAAGAGGACGTGCCGATGGCGATGTCGGCGTGATCGTCTTCATACGCCTCGGCGAGCGCGGCCTTGGCGAGGTCCGGCTTGGATTGGTCATCCTTGAGGATGATGTTGATCTTGCGCCCATCGACCGTCATCGAGCCCTTGGTCGCGTATTCGAAACCAAGACGAAGTCCGGTTTCGGTCTGCTTGGCGTAGGCTTCGAGCGGGCCAGTGCGGCCATAGATCAGCGCGACGTTGAGGTCGTCGGCGAAGGCCGCGCTGGCGACGAGCGCGCCGATCGCGACGGCGAGCCCCGTTATGAGCTTGTTCATGCGCCCTCCCCGGCGAAACGATAGGTTGGGAAAGCGCGTCGTTCAGCGCCTTCGCCTTGGGGCTAACGGCCCGGCGATGCTGAAGATGTAGGGCGCCCTCCAATGCAGTGCACAATGGAGAAGCGGCGCCGGACCGTCAAGGCGGCTGCGGCGCGACATCTTCGCCGGCGCCGCCTCGCCGCCCGGCGCGGCGGCGCGAAGCAGGCTGCCCTGAGCGAGGGCTTGGCGTCGCTCGGAAGGCTGGCGAGGCGTTAGACTCCGCCGGGCGGAATGAAGGCGCACCAGAGATAGATGTCGCCAAAGACATTGGCGCGCTTGTAAGGCGTCACGCGATCAAGACTGGTCGCCGGGCGATAGCAAAGATGGGCGCGATGGGTTTCGCCCGCGGGCGCCTCGTCGCCGGGGATCGGCAGGAAGGTGATCCGATCCGTCGGGATCTCGACCCATTCATGTTCGCGCGTCAGGAATTCGAATGTTCCGCCGCTTTCGCGATAGACGGTCGCCGAGCAATCGTCGGCGCCGCAGCAGAGCTGGCCGTCCTTGCCAGTGATGCCAGTGTAAATTCCATGGCTGATCGCCGGGGTCGTCGCGAATATCGCCGCCCCGGCGCCGGCGATCGCGCCAAGCCAGCAAAACGCCGCGCTGATCCATGCGGGCCGAGCCCGCGAGGCCCCAACGCGCTGGTGCTCGATCTGAGGGAGCAAAATATGTTGCGTCACCGCCACACTCCGACATCTTCGCGCTAAAAAAATGAATTGCCGCGGTAGACGTGGCGATAACGTCGAACCGCGGCCCCCTGCTCGGCGTTATGACTGCAAAATGGGCGCGTTTGTTCCCGGGGCCCGGAGCGCGTCGGGGCGAACAAAACGGGGGCGAAACCGAGGCCGTCGCGGCGCCGAATTGCCGTTTCTGCGGTTTCTGGTGTAACCCTCGCCCAAGCGCCGTCGGCCGCTTTCAAAAAGCGGCGCATCCCGTAAGCGCCGGTTCAATGGTGAATAATGACGCGTCCAAACACGCCGCTTCTCGACAAAATCCACAGCCCGGCGGACCTGCGCCGGCTCCCTGAACAGGATCTGCGCGCGCTCGCCGACGAATTGCGCGCCGAGACGATCAGCGCGGTTTCCATCACTGGCGGCCATCTCGGCGCCGGGCTCGGCGTCGTCGAACTGACCGTGGCGCTCCATTATGTCTTCGACACGCCCCGCGATCGCCTTGTTTGGGACGTCGGCCACCAGGCCTATCCTCACAAAATCTTGACCGGCCGGCGCGATCGGATCCGCACCCTGCGCCAGGGCCGCGGCCTTTCCGGCTTCACCAAACGCGCCGAAAGCGAATACGACCCGTTCGGCGCGGCCCACTCGTCGACCTCGATCTCCGCCAGCCTCGGCATGGCGATCGCGCGCGACCTCGACCGGCGTCCGAACAATGTCATTGCCGTGATCGGCGACGGCGCGATGTCGGCGGGCATGGCCTATGAGGCGATGAACAACGCCGGCGCGCGCGAAACGCGCCTCATCGTGATCCTCAACGACAACGACATGTCGATCGCGCCGCCGACCGGCGCGATGTCGGCCTACCTGGCGCGGCTCGTCTCCAGCCACACCTATCGGACGATCCGCGACGCCGCCAAGCAGCTCGCCAAGCGCCTGCCGAAATTCATCTATGACAGGGCGCAGCGCACCGAGGAGTTCAGCCGCAGCTTCTTCACCGGCGGCACGCTGTTCGAGGAACTCGGGTTTTTCTATGTCGGGCCGATCGACGGCCACAATCTCAACCACCTTTTGCCCGTGTTGCGCAACGTGCGCGACATGCCTGACGGGCCGGTCCTGGTTCATGTCGTGACCCAGAAGGGCAAGGGCTATGCGCCGGCGGAAGCGGCCAAAGACAAATATCACGGCGTCACCGCTTTTGACGTGATCACCGGCGCGCAGGCCAAACCCAAGGCGAATGCGCCAGCCTATACGAAAGTCTTCGCTGAAAGTCTGGTTAAGGAGGCGGCGAGGGACAAGAAGATCGTCGCCATCACCGCGGCCATGCCGTCCGGCACCGGGCTCGATCTGTTCGAAAAAGCTTATCCGGACCGCACTTTCGACGTCGGCATCGCCGAGCAGCATGCAGTGACTTTCGCCGCCGGCATGGCGACGGAGGGCTATAAGCCGTTCTGCGCGATCTATTCGACCTTCCTGCAGCGAGCCTACGACCAAGTCGTCCATGACGTCGCGCTGCAGAATTTGCCGGTTCGCTTCGCCATCGATCGGGCCGGGCTGGTCGGCGCGGACGGGCCGACCCATGCCGGCTCGTTCGACATAACCTATCTCGCCTGTTTGCCGAATTTCACCGTCATGGCCGCGGCCGACGAGGCCGAGCTCGTCCATATGGTCGCGACCGCGGCGGCGCACGATTCTGGACCGATCGCCTTCCGTTATCCGCGCGGCGAGGGCGTGGGCGTCGAAATGCCGGAGCGCGGCGAGGTTTTGCCGATCGGCAAGGGCCGGGTGATCCGACAGGGCTCGCGCATCGCCATCCTCTCGCTCGGCACTCGTCTCGCTGAGGCGCTGCAGGCGGCCGAGGATCTTGGCGCGCGCGGCCTATCGACGACGGTCGCCGACGCTCGCTTCGCCAAGCCGCTCGACCGCGATCTCATTCTAAGGCTCGCAGCGGAGCATGAATTGTTGATCACCGTCGAAGAAGGGGCGATCGGCGGTTTCGGCTCGCATGTCTTGGGCCTGCTCGCAGCCGAGGGCGCTCTCGACCGCGGGCTCAAGATCAGGACGATGGTCTTGCCCGACGTGTTCCTCGACCACGACAAGCCCGAGCGGATGTACGCCCAAGCCGGGCTCGACGCGAAAGGCATTGTCGCGACGGCGCTCAACGCGCTGGGCGCGGCGGGCGAAACGGCCGAGCGGGTCAGGAGCCGATCCGCCTGAACGCCGGCAATTCCTCGTCCCGGTCAAACGGGCGGGGATTTGTCGAATTGACTTATCTGCTTCGCCGCCCCTATAAGGCCGCGCCGCGAGCTCCGCGGTGAGATTTTCCCCGGCTTGCCGAGCCCGCTTAAAGCGGTTTCGACGAGGACCGGGCAGGGCCTATTGGCTGACGGCCTCAAGCGGCTTTGGAGAATAAACGTGAAGCGGACCTATCAACCGAGCAAGCTCGTTCGCAAACGCCGGCACGGATTTCGCGCGCGCATGGCGACGGTCGGCGGCCGCAAGGTGATCGCCGCCCGCCGGGCGCGCGGCCGTAAGCGCCTTTCCGCCTGACCGAGCCCTTACGCGGCGTCGCGCCGCAGAGGGTTCGATGCGCGAGAATCAAGCTTCCGTTTCGCCAGAGAAGGGCGCCGAGCCGGCGCCCTTCGGCCGTTTGAGGAGGCGCGCGGAATTCCAGCGCGTCGCGCGGGGAAGCCGCTGGCAGAGCGAGGCTTTCACGTTGCAGGCGGCCAAGCGCGGCGACGAAGCGGCGCAAGGCCCGCGCATCGGCTTTACGGTCACGCGCAAGACCGGCGGCGCGGTCGAGCGCAATCGGATCAGGCGGCGGTTGAAGGAAGCGGTGCGGATTGCGGAAAAGCTTGATGCCAAGCCCGATCATGATTACGTGCTCATCGCGCGACGCGGGGCGCTTTCCCGGCCGTTCGATCTCCTACGCGCCGATTTGAACCGCGCTTTCGCCGCCATCCACTCAAGAAGCCCGCGCGCTTTACGCGACAGAGACCGCTAAGAGATGAACAGCGAGGACAACCGAAACCTCATCCTGGCGATCGCCCTGTCGATCCTGGTCCTTATTGGCTGGAATTATTTCTACGGCGCGCCGCTGCTGCAAAAGCAGCAGCATCAGAGCGAGACCAGCGCCAACGCTCCGGTCAACCCGACGAACGGCGCGCCGCAACCCTCGAGCGCGGCCGCGCCGGTCGGCGCCGCGCCGGCCGCAGTCAAGCCGGAGACTCGGGCCGGCGCTTTGGCCGCGGGCAAGCGGGTGGCGATCGACACGCCGAGCCTCGGCGGCTCAATCAATCTGACCGGCGGTCTGATCGACGACGTCATCCTCAAGAACTACCGCGAGACCGTCGACCCCAACAGCGCGAACATCGTCTTGTTCTCGCCGCAGGGCGGACCGGACCCGTACTGGGCGGAGACCGGCTTCGTGCCCAACGAAGGCGCTGGAATTAAATTTCCGACAAGGGACACCGTTTGGCAGGCGGATTCCGACAAATTGACGCCGGAGCGGCCAGTCACGCTCAGCTATGACAACGGCGCCGGCCTCGTCTTTCGTCGCACCATCTCTGTCGACGACAAATACATGTTCACGATCAAGGACGCGGTCGAGAACAAAGGCGGCGCGGCGGTCGCGCTGCATCCTTACGCGCTCATTCTTCGCCACGGCACGCCGAAAGTCTCGGGCTACTCGGTGCTGCACGAAGGCATGGTCGGCGTGGTCGGCAACAGCTCCGTGCAGGAGATCACCTATTCCGGCATCGAGAAAGAGACCAATCACACCCGAGAATTGAAGGGCGACGGCGGCTGGCTCGGCTTCACCGACAAATATTGGGGCTCGGCGGTCATTCCCGACCAGTCGGCGCCGGTCGACGCGCATTTTTCGGCAAGCGGCGCCGCCCCGGCGATCGATTATCAGACCGACTATGTGATGAACGCGCGCGACGTCGCGCCTGGCGCCACGACGGAGGTCACGTCGCGCGTTTTCGCCGGCGCGAAGGAAGTCGCGACGATCGACAATTACGAAGCGCAGTTCGGCATCAAGAAGTTCGATCTGATGATCGACTGGGGATGGTTCTATTTCATCACCAAGCCGCTCTTCTTCTTGATCGATGCGATCTACAAGATCGTCGGCAATTTCGGCGTGGCGATCATCTGCGTCACGATCCTGGTCAAGCTCGTCTTCTTCCCGCTCGCCAACCGCTCCTATGCGTCGATGGCCAAGATGAAGGC
>JAJPHH010000132.1 GCA_021325385.1 Alphaproteobacteria bacterium | reverse complement strand
GACGAGGAAGGCGACGCTCGTCGTCGGCAAGCGATGGATCAGCCCGCCGAGCCGCTCCATGTCGCGGGCGCCGGTCGCGGTCAGCACGGCGCCGGCGCCGAAGAACAGCGCGCTCTTGAACAGGGTATGGTTCAAGGCGTGGAACAAGGCCGCAATCAGCGCCAGCGCGCTTGCGGCGGCCATATGGTCGCCGGCGAAAGCGAGGCTCAAGCCGAGCGCGGCGAAGATGATCCCGATATTCTCGATTGTACTATAAGCGAGCGCGCGCTTGAGGTCGCTCTGCATCAGCGCGTTGAGCACGCCGAGCGCGGCGGTGATCCCGCCTGCGGCCAAGGCGGGAACGCCCCACCACCAGGCGACGGGACCGAGGAGGTCGAAAACGATGCGAATGAAAGCATAGACCGCGACCTTGGTCATTGCGCCGCTCATCAGCGCCGAGACATGGCTCGGCGCAGCCGGGTGAGCGAGCGGCAGCCACACGTGCAGCGGCGCGAGCCCGGCCTTCGCCCCGGCGCCGACCATGGCCAGAGCCAGGACAAGGCCGGCCAAGAGCGGCGACGGCGCATGGCCGCGGATCGCGGCGAAGGCGTAACCGCCATCGGGTCCCGCGAGGACGCCGAAGGCTAGGAGCAGCGCGAAGGCGCTGAACGCCGCCATGACAAGGTACACGTAGGCGGCGCGGCGGTTCTCCTCGTCGCGGTGATGGACGAGGACCAAAGCCCATGACGCGAGCGACATCACTTCCCAAGCGAACAGGAACGTGAATGCGTCGTCGGCCAGCGCGACCAGATTCATGCCGGCGAGAAAGGCGGGATAAAGCGGCAGAACGCGCCAAGGCTCCGCCTCATGCCGGCTGTAGCCGATGGCGTAGAGGCTCGCCGCGGCGCCGCCGATATTGACGAGGACGAGAAAGAATGCGGCGAGCGCGTCGAGGCGAAAATGGGCGCCGATCCAGGGCAGGCCCAGGGGCGCGATGATTTCACTCGGCGACGACGCGGCGAGAAGGTGGGTTGAAGCCGCGGCCAAGCCGATCAGCGAGACCGCCAAGCAGGCGGCGTAGACCGCCGGGCCGGCGCGCCCAGCTCTCGCCGAAAGGAGGGCGATCGCCGCGATCAGAAGCAGCGCGACGACGGACAGGAGGCAGACGACGAGAGCCATCCGCCTAAGGCTCCCTCGGCCGGCCGCTTTCCGGCGCGGACCTCTTCGAGGATTCCTTCAGCCGCACGCCACGGCCGCCGCCCTCGCTGAGAGCGTCGTCGCCGATCAGGACGACGCCGGCCGCGTCCAGCGCCGCTATCAGTTTCATCAGCGAATCGACCGTGCCGCGAATGACGCCCTCGCTCGCCTCCATGCGCTGAATCGTCGGCACGGAGAGGCCGGACAGTTCGGCGAGCGTGCGCTGATCGACGCCGACCAGGGCTCTGGCGGCGCGCAGCTGGGCGGCGGTGATCATGAAGACGGTCAGAGGCCTCTGATGACGAAACGAGACTAGCATGTTTCGTAGGGAATGGAAGGACTTTGGCCCCAATAAATGATGTTTGAAGCATCATAACTGATCTTTGATCGGTGGATGATGACGCTATTTCGCCGGAGCTTGGGGGAGGCGCCGCCGCGGCGCCTCCGCCGGGCTGCGGCTTGATTTTGCCGCGCCGAGCGGCGAGACAGGATAGACTTCAGCGCCGCTCGGTCGGCAGGGAGAAGAGCATGGAGAATCTGATCGCGCGCGTCGCCGACGCCGCTGGCGTCACCCCGGATGTCGCGCGTCAGGCGACCGCCCTCGTCGCCGATTTCATCCAACGCGAAGCGCCGAACGACGCGGTCGATAAGCTGCTCGAAAAAGCTCCGGCGCTGAAATCGATCATCGCCTCGCTGCCCGAATCCGGCGGCGAAGGGATGAGCCGCGGCGTCAAAGGCTTCATGGGAATCGCGGCCGGCGCGATGGGCGGCGGCGGCCTTATGGCGCTGGGCGGCCAACTCATGAGTCTTGGCCTGGACATGGGCCAGATCCAGACGATCGGGAGGGAAATCTTCGCTTATTGCCGCGAAGTCGCCGGCGACGACGTCGTCGGCGAGATTGCCGGGGCGATCCCAGGCCTGTCGCAATTCATCTAGGCGGCGGCGATGGCGGACGCGCTCAACGCCTTCCCGCCGACGACCGAAGCGGATTGGCGCCGGCGCGTCGCCGCGGCGCTGAGGGGGGCGCCGTTCGAGACGCTGGTCTCGACCAGCGAAGACGGCTTTCCGATAGCGCCGCTTTACCAACGGAAAGTGGGGCCGCGCGCCGGTCGGCCAGGCGGGCCATGGCGGGTTTTGGCGCGCGTCGATCATCCTGACGCAGCGGCCGCCAACGCGCAGGCGCTGGAGGATCTCGGCAACGGCGCCGACGGCCTCGAAATCGTCTTCGCCGGCGCTGGCGGCGCCTATGGCTACGGCCTCGCCGCGAGCGACCCGGCTTCGCTCGATCGCTTGTTCGGGGACGTGCGCTTCCGGGCGATGCGGATCGAACTCGATCTTGGCCCAGCCGGCGAAGCCGCCGCGCGGAGCATCGCCGAGCATATCCGCCGCGAGAGCGAGCCTCACCGCGCCGATATCGGCTTCGGCCTCGACCCGATCGGGCTTGTCGCCCTGAGCGGCTGCGGCCGCCCGTGGCGCGATGAGGAAGCGGCGCTCGTCCGCTTCGCGCGCGATCTCGCCGCGCAGAATTTCGTCGGCCCCTTCGTCGCGGCCGACGGCCGCATCGTCCATGCGGCCGGCGGCTCGCCGGCGCAGGAGCTGGCTTTCGTCCTCTCGTCGGCCGCGACGTACCTGCGCGCGCTGGAGGCGGGCGGCGCCGATCTCGACCAAGCGGTCTGCGCCATCGGCTTCCGTCTCGCGGCGGACGCCGACGAATTCGTCAGCCTCGCCAAGTTCCGCGCGCTGCGCCTGCTCTGGGCGCGGCTCGAAGAGGCCTGCGGGCTAACGCCGAAAAACGCCCGCCTCCATGCCGCCTCCGCGTGGCGGATGATGACCGCGCGGGACGTGTATGTGAACGTGCTGCGCGGCGCGATGGCCGCCTTCGCCGCCGGGCTGGGCGGCGCCGACAGCGTCAGCGTCCTGCCTTTCACCCAGGCGCTTGGCCTGCCGGATTCCTTCGCGCGGCGCCTCGCCCGCAATTCGCAGCTCGTTCTGCTCGAAGAATCCCATCTCGGCTTCGTCGTCGATCCGGCCGGCGGCGCCGGCGCTTTCGAGGCGCTCACCGAAGCGCTTTGCGAGAAAGGCTGGGGCTTGTTCCAAAGGCTCGAGGCGCAGGGCGGGATTGTCGCGTCGCTCGAGCGCGGCGCGTTTCAGGCCGAAATCGCGGCAATCGCCGCGAAGCGCAGCCGCGACCTCGCCACGCGCAAAGCGCCGATCACCGGACTCAGCGATTTTCCTGAGCTGGCGGAGGTCAGGCCTGAGGCGTCCGCGGTTGCCCGGCCGACTTTTTCGTATCACGGCGAGGCGCGCTGCGCGCCGCTCGTCCCGCGCCGCCTTGCCGAACCCTACGAAGCTTTGCGCGACGCGTCTGACGCGCGGCTCGCCGCGAAAGGCGCCCGGCCCCGCGTCTTCCTCGCCAATCTCGGGCCGATCGCCGCGTTCAACGCCCGCGCGACTTTCGCCAAGAGGCTGTTCGAAGCGGGCGGCGTCGAAGCGCTCGGCAATGACGGCTTCGCCGAAGCGGGCGCAGCCGCCGACGCTTTCAAGGCGAGCGGCGCCGCCCTCGCCTGCCTGTGCTCGTCGGACGAGATCTATGCGACGAGCGCCGAAGCCGCCGCCCGCGCGTTGCGCGAGGCCGGCGCGCAAATCTGGATGGCGGGCCGGCCTGGCGCGGCCGAGGCGCGGTTGCGCGAGGCGGGCGTGACGCGCTTCCTCTTCGCCGGCTGCGACGCGCTCGAAGCGCTGCGCGCCGCGCATGCGCAAGACGGCTAGCCCGCGCCCGCAATCCGAAGTTACGTCGCGGCACCGACGAAGCGAGCCGGACAAATGGCGAAGCCTCGCGCCGCCGGCGCCGGTAGAGTTCCCAATTAGCCGCGCCAGGCGCGCCATGAGGCGACAAAAGCCGGCCGCTCCAGCGCGCGAGCGAGTTGGGCAAGAGCGAGGCAGAGATTGAAATCGGCGGCGTTCGGCAGAGCGCGCCGCCGCGCGACTTCCATTCTCAGCGCCTCGCATGACAAGCTCTCGGCGCCGCGGATGATCCGGCTGACCCGCCACGGCTCGGCAATGAGCTGCGCCGCGCCCGCCTTAATCACGGCTTCGACCGCGCCGGCGGCCCGCGCCGCGAGAGGCGGTCCGCTCGTTGTGCCGGCCGGGGAGAAATCGGGGCGGAAGGCCATCGCGAGAGTATATTCCGACAATCAGAAAATTTGAAGAAGAAATTCTCTTTTCGCGAATTCATGTTGCGGTTCCGAGTCTTGCGTCCAGCAATCGGCTCCCGTCGTTTTCGAGGAACGCAGCGACGGACGAGTCGAGGAAACCGCGCCGCTTCCGGAATTGCTTCGCCGCGTTCCCGACGGCGGCGGGCGCGTCGCTTGATCGCGCCGCGCCTTTTCCCTATGACGGCGGGCGGTTTGGCTGGCTTAAGCTTGCGAGCCGCGAAGGGATTTTCCGCTAAAAGCCAAGCGTTCTTCAGACGCCAGCGAAGGATAGACCATGCGCGTTTATTATGATCGTGACGCCGACCTCAATCTGATCAAAGGCAAGAAGGTCGCGATCGTCGGCTATGGCAGCCAGGGCCATGCGCATGTTCTCAATCTGCGCGACAGCGGCGTGAAGGAGGTCGCGACGGCGCTGCGGCCGGACTCGCGTTCGGCCAAAAAGGCGGAGGCGGAGAAAATCAAGGTCCTGAGCGTCGCCGATGCGGCCAAATGGGCGGACGTCGTCATGATGCTGACGCCGGACGAGTTGCAGGCCGACATCTACGCCCGGGAGCTGGCGCCGAATATGAAGAACGGCGCCGCGCTCCTCTTTGCGCATGGGCTCAACGTCCATTTCAACCTGATCGAGCCGCGCGCGGATCTCGACGTGCTGATGGTCGCGCCGAAAGGACCTGGCCATACTGTGCGCTCGGAATATTTGCGCGGCGGCGGCGTGCCCTGCCTCATCGCCATTCATCAGGACGCAAGCGGCAACGCGCATGACCTCGGCCTCTCCTACGCCGCCGCGATCGGCGGCGGACGCGCCGGCGTGATCGAGACGACGTTCCGCGAGGAATGCGAGACCGACCTGTTCGGCGAGCAGGTCGTGCTCTGCGGCGGGCTGGTCGAGTTGATCCGCAATGGCTTCGATACACTAGTTGAGGCCGGTTACGCGCCGGAAATGGCCTATTTCGAGTGCCTGCACGAAGTGAAGCTGATCGTCGACCTCATCTATGAGGGCGGCATCGCCAATATGAATTATTCGATCTCCAACACCGCCGAATATGGCGAATATGTCACCGGGCCGCGCATCATCACGCCGGAGACCAAGGCGGAGATGAAGCGGGTTCTCGCCGACATCCAATCCGGCAAGTTCACGCGCGATTGGATGCTCGAGAATAAAGTCAACCAGACATCGTTCAAGGCGATGCGCGCCAAGCACAACGCCCACGAGATCGAGGCGGTCGGCGAGAAGCTGCGGGCGATGATGCCGTGGATCGGCAAGAACAAGCTGGTTGACAAGGCGAAGAACTGAGGCGGGCGGCTCGATGCAGCCTTGCCGGCGCTGCACTGGTCCGTGTCGGTCCGTCGAGGCCAAGCCGCTTCGCCGTCGCGCGCCAAGGCGACATCAGAAGATTCTCCTCCGGCGCCGAGCAATAGCGCGCGAGGCTTGACGGCGCCGCGCGGGTCAGGCTGGCTGGCTATCGCGACGTTTGATGATCAAGCCAACGATAGGCTCGCTGGTTTCGTCGCCGAAAGTCATAGGGTGGAGCGAAGCGGAGGAGCGGCCATAGCCCGCCCAGAGAGTACGAAAAAAGCCTTCTGCGTTCGCGCGGGCTATTGCCGCTTGACGATTCCGGTCCGATCTGGCCGGCTCGCCTTGCTTAGATAATCCTCCGTACCCGGCCGTCCCGCCTTGGACCTTCTCGTCAAAACCCTCATCGCCGGCGGGCTCGGCCTCGCGATCGGCCTCTGGTCGGCGGACTCGGCCCTGCGGGCCTCTCGCGGCGCAGAGGGAACGCGGATCGGCGCGTGGTCGACGGAAGCGAAGGCCGGCACGCCGGAAGCCGACCCTTACACGCGCGCGACCATCGAACGCAGCGGCGAAATTCCGCTCGCGCCGGGCGAAGGCCTGCAACTCGTGGCGCGCGTCGACGATTCCGGAGCCGCGCTCAATGCGCGCTGCGCCTACCGAGTGGGCCGCAAAATGCCGGCCGCGCGTTTCTGGACCCTGGGCGTCGTCGACCGTCGCGGCTTTCCCATTCCCAATCCGGCGCAGCGCCTGGTCTTCCGGTCGAGCGAAATCCTTCGCGAAGGCGACGGCGGCTTCACCATCGCGGTTTCGGCGAGCGCGCATCCTGGCAATTGGTTGCCGATCGGCGCGGACGAGCCGTTCTATCTGGCGCTCCGCCTCTATGATACGCCGTTCAGCGCCACCGCCTGGGCGATCGACAAGGACGCATTGCCGCACGTCGTCAAGGAGAGCTGCCGATGACGGTCGGCGCGGCGGCGAGAATGCGGCGGGGCTTGCTCGACGTCGCGACGATCCTTGTCGGCGCCGCGCTGACCGCCGGCTTGGTCCATATCGTCGCGATCCTGATCATCCCGCTCTACGCTTCGAACGACGCCTTTGCGCGGCTGTCCCAGCTTGGCCCGACCAACCGGACCATCCTGCTGCCGGAAGCCGGCGCGCCGGACGCGCGCCTCTTCCCTTACCGCGACCCGGCGGTGGCGGCCGCCTTCTGCCGCTACGATCTTTCCGATGGGCCTGTCCGCGTCAAAGCGCCGATCGCGCGCTACGAATTTTCCTCGCTCTCGTTCCATACGCGGCGCGGCGACATTTTCTATGCGCTTACCGACCGCGCCGCGACCCAGGGCGCGCTCGAGGCGCTGGTCGTCACCGACAAGCAATTGCGGACGATCTCCGCGCATGACAGCGAGGACGAGGCGCCGCGCGAATTGCGCGTCGTCTCGGCGACGAGCCAAGGCTTCGTCATGATGCGCTCGTTCAGCCAAGAGCCGAGTCTGTTGCCGGAGGCGGAAGAGCGGGTGCGTGGGCTGACATGCCACGCCGAGCCGGGGGCGAAGTGAGCGGCCGCGGCTCGCCCGACGCAACTTCTTCTTGGTACGTAGCATGTTAGCGCGACAGGTCGCGGCGGCGGCTGCGCTCGCATCGGCCGCGCGGGGTCGTCAGCTTCCCGCTCGCGGTCGGCGGCGATCGCTCCACATTTGATCTGCCGCCGGTGGACAGCCCCGCGGCTTGGCGCGATGCTCGAAGCGTCGCGCGGCTCCGGTCGCGCCAGGAGGAAGCGCTGATGACGACGATCCTCATCACCCATCCGGCGAGCCTCGATCATCGAGCGGGCTATGGCCATCCCGAGCGGCCGGAACGCGTGCAGGCGATCGAGCGCGCGCTCGAAGACGAGCGTTTTTCGCTGCTGGCCCGCGAACCCGCCCCGCTCGTCTCCCGCGAAGCGCTGCTGCGCGTCCATCCTGAAAGGTACGTCGCCGCGATCGAACAGGCTGCGCCGCAGGAGGGCTTGCGGCGGATCGACGCTGACACAGCCATGTCGCCGGGCACGCTGGAGGCCGCGCGCCGCGCCGCCGGCGGCGCCGTGCTCGCGGTCGACGAAGTGATGACCGGCCGTTGCGCCAACGCTTTCGTCGCGATGCGTCCGCCCGGCCATCACGCCGAGACCGAAACGCCGATGGGCTTCTGCTTCTTCAACAACGCGGCGATCGCAGCGCGCCACGCCCGCGCCGCGCATGGCGCCGAGCGCGTCGCGGTGGTCGATTTCGACGTGCATCACGGCAACGGCACCCAGGATATTTTCTGGGCCGACAAGGACGCGATGTATTGTTCGACCCACGAGATGCCGCTCTTTCCCGGCACGGGCGCGGTCAACGAACGCGGCGAGCACAATCAGATCGTCAACGCGCCGCTGCGCGCCGGCGACGGCGGGGAGCGATTTCGCGAAGCGTTCGAGGTCGCGATTCTGCCGCGCCTCGAAGATTTCCGGCCCGATCTGATCATCGTCTCGGCAGGGTTCGACGCCCATCGCCTCGACCCGCTCGGCCATCTCAATCTGGTCGAGGCGGATTTCGCCTGGGCGACGCGACGGCTGATGGAGATCGCCCGGCGAAGCTGCCGCGGCCGCGTCGTCTCGCTGCTCGAAGGCGGCTACGACCTTGACGGCTTGGCGCGCTCCGCCGCCGCGCATGTCGCCGCGCTGATGGAGGAGTGAGAACCTCGATCCCACTGTCATTCCCGCGCAAGCGGGAATCCAGCACAGCCTATCCTGCAAGCGCGGAGGCTCCCTGGATTCCCGCTTGCGCGGGAATGACATGTACCCTCTGTATAACCACCAAAACCGTCTTTACAGGTTAAGAAAACGGGCTTAGCCTAACCACTATTCAACCTTTTGGGAGGTCAGAATGGCGCGTAAACTTCTAGGGGCCGCCGCTCTCGCTCTGGCGGCTTGCCTCGCGGCGGGCGGCGCCGAGGCGCAGATCAAGCTCGGCGTGGCCGGACCGATCACCGGCGCCAACGCCGCTTTCGGCGCGCAATTGACCAACGGCGTCGAAATGGCGGTCGCCGACATCAACGCCGCGGGCGGCCTTCTCGGCCAGAAGATCGAGGTCGAGCAGGGCGACGACGTCTCCGATCCAAAACAGGGCGTCTCGGTCGCCAACAAGTTCGTCGGCGACGGGGTCAAATTCGTCATCGGCCATTTCAATTCGGGCGTGACCATCCCGGCTTCGGAAGTCTATGCCGATAGCGGCGTGCTGTTCATCACGCCGTCGGCGACCAATCCGAAAGTCACCGAGCGCGGGCTGTGGGACGCGTTCCGCGCCTGCGGCCGCGACGATCAGCAAGGCAAGCTTTGGGCCGAATACGCGCTTCAGCATTTGCAGGGCAAGAAGATCGCCATCCTTCACGACAAGACGACGTACGGCAAAGGCCTCGCCGACGCGGCCAAGGGCTTCATGAACGCCGGCGGCATGAAGGAAGTGCTCTATGAAGGCGTCAATACCGGCGAGAAGGACTATTCAGCCGTCGTCTCCAAGGTCAAAGCCGCCGGCGCGGAATACCTGATGTGGGGCGGGCTGCACACCGAGGGCGGCTTGATCATCCGGCAGATGCGCGATCAGGGCATGAGCACGGTGATGATCTCGGGCGACGGCATCACCGACGCGGAATTCGCCTCGATCGGCGGCCCCGGCGTCGAGGGCACGCTGATGTCGTTCGGCCCCGACCCGCGCAACAACCCGGCGGCGAAGGACGTGGTGGCGAAATTCCGCGCCAGGGGGTTCGAGCCCGAAGCGTACACGCTCTATTCCTATGCCGGCGTCCAGATCATCAAGCAGGCGGCGGAGAAAGCGAATTCCCTCGAGCCAAAGAAGGTCGCCGAAGCCATGCATTCCGGCATGACGTTCAAGACCGTGATCGGCGACATCTCCTTCGACAAGAAGGGCGACCGGACCACGGTGGATTATGTCTGGTACGTCTGGAAGAAGGGCGACGACGGCAAGATCAGCTATAAGCAGATTTGAGAGTGACCATAGATAGGTAGGTACATCGCTTCAAATCCGAACGCCGATCCCCTCGCCCCTGCCCCTCTCCCTTTGGGAGAGGGGTTTTGACCTTCCGACGCCTGGCGCATAATCTCCTTCAGTCACGAAGGAGCCTCGCAAATGTCCGCCAGCTTCGACCTCGCCCAGGAGGCGCTCGGCGCCGCGATTTTCGCCAAGCCGATCGATTCCGGCGTTCGGATCGGCCATGTCCATCTCAAAGTCGCCGATATCGAGCGCGCGCTCGGCTTCTATTGCGGCGTGCTCGGCTTCGAGTTGATGGCGCGTTATGGCGCTGAGGCGGCGTTCATCTCGGCCGGCGGCTACCACCACCATATCGGGCTCAACACGTGGGAGAGCCGCGGCGGCTCGCCGCCGCCGCGCGGGACGACCGGGCTTTATCACGTCGCCATCCTTTATCCGACGCGCGCCGCGCTCGCCGACGCGCTGCGGCGATTGGCGGCGGCGGCGATCCCGCTCGACGGCGCCTCGGACCACGGCGTCAGCGAGGCGCTCTATTTGCGCGACCCGGACGAGAACGGCGTCGAGCTATACTGCGACCGGCCGAAGGAGCAATGGCCGCGCGCGGCGGACGGCAAGCTGCAGATGTACACGCGGCGGCTGGATCTGGAGTCGCTGCTGCGGGAGGGCGCGTGAGTCGACGGGGACGCTCGAGCGCCGCGGGGGCTTTAACGCGAATTTTGCGTGCAGAACGAATTGCTGGCGGCGTCATTGCGAGGAGCGAAGCGACGAAGCGATCCATTCGAAGGGCTCGGCTCTATGAATGGATTGCTTCGCTTCGCTCGCAATGACGGTGCGTCTAGCCAAAGCAACTCGCTCCGGCCGCCAGCCTTCATTCGCCGCCTACAATCTCACCACCTGCCCCGTGCGCACGCTCTCGTCCGCGGCGAACACGATGCGCAGCGAGTTGAGCGCGTCCTCGTGATGCGCCGAGAGATCGCGACCCTCGCGGATGGCGTCGAGGAAGCGCCGCTGCTCGAGCTCGCATAGCTCCTGATGGCCAGGCTCGTCGGCGGTGGAGATGATCTCGTCGCGCTTGGCGAAAGAGCCGTCCGCGTTCAGTTCGGCGTGGTGCAGGCGCAACGCGTTCGTCTTGGCGTGCGTATTGTGATCTTGCGAGGCGACGCCCTCGCTCGGTCCTTCCTTGCTCATGATCGAGACGCAGCCTTTAGGCCCGATCATGTCCTTGACGAAATAGGCGCTCTCGCTGATCATCGGTCCCCAGGCCGCCTCGTACCAGCCGACCGAGCCGTCGGCGAAGGTAATGTGCAGATGGCCGTAATTGTACATGCTCGGCGCGATCTCGTCGGTCAGCCGCGCGCCGATCGCGTGGACGGCGACCGGCTTCGACTGCGTCACCTGGCACATCACGTCGACATAGTGCACGCCGCAATCGACGATCGGCGAGGTCGAGCGCATCAGGTTCTTGTGGACGCTCCAGAACGAGCCGGACGATTGCTGGTTGAGATTCATCCGCATGGCGAGCGGCTTGCCGAGGGTGCGGCCGATCTCGACGAAGCGCGCCCAGGACGGGTGAACGCGCAGAATGTAGCCGATGAGCAGCGCGCGCTTGGCCGCCTTGGCGGCGGCGACGACGCGTTCGGCCGCCTCGATCGTCTCGGCGAGCGGCTTCTCGCAGAAGACATGCGCGCCAGCCTCCAGCGCCTTGACCGCGAGCGCGGCGTGGGTCTCGGTATATGTGCAGACGGCGACCGCGTCGGGCTTCAGCTCGGCCAAAGCGGCGCCGAAATCGTCGTAGCGGGCGACGCCGGGAAACTCCTTGGCGAGATCGTCGCGCTGAGCGGCGCGGTGCGTGCACAGGCCGACGAGCGAGAAACCGTCGATGTCGCGGTAAGCGCGGGCGTGGCTCAGCCCCATCGTACCCAGGCCGGCGACAAGAACCCGAATTGGAGAACCGGTTTGCTGCGTTGTGGTTCTGTTCGTGTCGGACATGGCGCGCCTCGCGTTGAGCGGATTGCCGCAAGTACATACACAGTCCGATGCGTGTCAATGCGCGCAATCCCTCCGCGGGGAGAAAGAATTCAAGGGGGCCGCGCCTAAACAATCCCCGCCGAAGTCCCGGCGACCGGCGGCCGCTCCTTGGCCTTGTGCGCCCGGTAACCGGCGGCCCGATAGGCTTCGATCGGCGCGATCGCGCCGCCAGCGCGAAGGCGGGCGACGGCGAGGAGCGGCGAGACGTCGGTCGTGAAGGCGCGCTTCAGCTCGAGATGCGCGCCGAGCGCGTCGTTCGCTTCTTGCGCCGCCTCCAGCGCCTCGCGGTCGACGATCAGCGCTTGCGCGTAAGCGCGCTGCAATTCCATCGCCGATTGCATCAGGCTCTCGATCGGGTCAGTGACGTTGTGCGACTGGTCGATCATGTAAGCCGGCGCGAAGCCTTCCGCCTTCCGGCGCTCGGCGTCGATCAGTTCGTTGAAGACGAGGAACAGCCGGAACGGCTCGACCGAACCGCTGTCGAGATCGTCGTCGCCATATTTCGAATCGTTGAAATGGAAGCCGCCGAGCTTCTTGAAGCGGATCAGCCGGGCGACGATCTGCTCGATATTGACGCTTGGCGCGTGATGGCCGAGATCGACCAGGCATAACGCCTTGGGCCCGAGCTCCTGGGCGGCGGCGAAGCTCGTCCCCCAATCTGCGATCACGGTCGAATAGAAGGCCGGCTCGTAGAGCTTGTGCTCGAGGAACACGCGCCAATCGGCGGGCAGCGCCGCGACGATTTCGCGCATCGCCTCGATGTAGCGGTCGAGCGCCTTGGTCAGATTCGACTGGCCGGCGAAATTCGAGCCGTCGGCGATCCAGACCGTCAGCGCTTTCGAGCCGAGCTTGCGGCCGATCTCGATACATTCGAGATTATGCGCAACCGCCTGGGCGCGCACTCGCGCATCGGCATGCGACAGCGAGCCGAATTTGTACGAAAGCTCCTGGCCCGGCTGATCCTGGAACGTATTCGAATTGACCGCGTCGAAAGAAAGGCCGTGCGCCGCCGCCTTGTCGCGCAAGGCGCCATAATCGTCGACCTTGTCCCAGGGAATATGCGGCGACACGGTCGGCGTCGCCCGCGCCAATTGCTGGATGACGGCGCAATCGTCGAGCTTCTCGAAGATGTTGCGCGGCTCGCCCGGACCGGGAAAGCGGGCGAAGCGGGTGCCGCCCGTGCCGACGCCCCAGGTCGGAATGGCGACGCCGAAACCCATCACTTTTTCGACCAGTTTTTCCGCGTCGACGCCGCGACGCGCCAGGGCGCGCGACAAGGCGTGATAGTCCTCGATCGTCGCAGCTTCGAGCCGTGCGTTGTGATTGGCGAGGAAGTCCTCGCTGATCGCGAAAGGCTTTGCGGCGCTCATCTTGTGAAGGCCTGGGCGTTGCCGGCGTCGATGTTGAGGATGTTGCCGGTCGATTTGGCGGACAGGTCGGACGCGAAAAAGTACACGCCTTCGGCGATGTCTTCGGGAAAGACCGACAGTTTCAGCATCGAGCGCTGGCGATAGACTTCTTCGAGCTGGTCTTCCGAGACTTTATTGGAGGCCGCGCGCTGCTGGCGCCATTCGCCCTCCCAGATTTTCGAGCCTCGCAAGACCGCGTCGGGATTGACCGTGTTGACGCGGATGCCATGCGCGGCGCCCTCCAGCGCCAAGCAACGGGCGAGATGAATTTCCGAAGCCTTGGCTGCGCAATAGGCGGAGGCGCCGGCCGAGGCGGCGAGGCCGTTCTTCGATGCGACGAAGACGATGGCGCCGCCGATTTTCTGGCGCTGCATGAGGCGGAAGGCCTCGCGCGAGACAAGGAAGTAGCCGGTCGAGAGAATATCCACGTTCTTCCGCCACAGCGCCAAGCTGGTCTCCTCGACCGGCGAAGCCGAGGCGATGCCGGCGTTGGAAACGACGATGTCGACGCCGCCGAAGGCGCGCGCGGTTTCCTCGAACGAGGCGATCACCGCCTCTTCGCTGGTCACGTCGAGCTTGACGCCGATCGCCGCGTCGCGGCCATAGCGCTTCGCGATCGCCTCGACCCGCTGGTTCGCGCCGCCTCGTCGATATCGGCGACGACGACGCAGGCGCCCTCGGCGAGCAGCCGCTGCGCCGTCGCCCCGCCAATGCCGCCGGCGCCGCCGGTGACGTAAGCGATGCGGCCGGCGAGCGATTTCGGCTTGGGCAGGCGCCGGAGCTTGGCTTCCTCCAAAAGCCAATATTCGATGTTGAACGCCTCCTGCTCGGCGAGGCCGACATAGTCGCTGACGCCCGAGGCGCCGCGCATCACATTGATGGCGTTGACATAGAACTCGCCGGCGATGCGCGCCGTCGCCTTGTCCTTGGCGAAAGTGAACATGCCGATTCCCGGGACAAGGTACACGACCGCATTGGGATCGCGCATGGCGGGCGAATCGGCATGCTTGCAGCGTTCGTAATAGGCGGCGTAGTCGCGGCGATACGCGGCGAGCAGGTCGTCTAGGCCGGCGATCACCTCGTCGAGATTGTCGCTGTTCAGCTCGTAGGGGAGGACCAGCGGCCGGATCTTGGTGCGCAGGAAATGGTCCGGGCAGGACGTGCCGAGCGGCGCGAGCTTCGCCAGCATGTTGGAGTTGACGAATTCCAGCACTTCGGGCGCGTCGGTGAAATGACCGATCTTGCGCTCGGCGACGGAAATCTTGCCGCGGATCAGCGGCATCAGCTTGGCGGCGACGGCGCGGCGTTTCTGCGGCGCGGCGGCCTGGACTTTCGCGCCGCCGAAGGACGGCCTCCTCTCATGCGCGGCGAGCCAGTCCGCGGCCTGCTGGATGATGCGGAGCGTCGTCTCGTAGCAAGCTTTCGACGTCTCGGCCCAGGTGAAGAGGCCATGGCCGCCGAGCACCACGCCGACATAGTCCGGATGGCGCGCGGCCATGTCGCCGAGCTTCAGGCCGAGATCGAAGCCGGGCCGCTGCCAAGGCAGGAAGCCGAGCCGGCCGCCGAACACTTCGCGGGTGAGCCGCTCGGCGTCGGCCGAAGCGGCGATCGCGATCACCGCGTCGGCATGGACATGATCGACATGGCGATGCGGGACGAAGGCGTGCAGGGGCGTATCGATCGACGTCGCGCGCGGATTGAGATTGAAGGTGCAATGATCGAACAGCGCGACCATCTCGTCTTCGTGCGACAAGCCGCGATAGAGGCCCTTCAGGCTTTCGAGCTTGTCGAGGTACAAGGTGGCGAAGCCGTCGCGCTTCATCGAGCCGAGATCGCCGCCCGAACCCTTGACCCAGAGGACGCGAACGGTTTGGCCGGTCAGCGGGTCCTTCGCGTCGACTTTCGCCGACGTGTTGCCGCCGCCGAAATTGGTGATGCGCAAATCGGCGCCGAGCAGGTTGGAGCGGTAGAGCAATTGGCCCGGCTCATCGAGCCCTTTGGCGACGGCGTCGTCCCACAGATTGGGCAAAGGCGTGGCCGCGGCCTCGCTCATCGGGCATTCTCCCTTGATCTTGTTTCTGCCGTATCATTCCCGCGCAAGCGGGAATCCAGGCTGCGCCAGGTTCGTCAAACGCCCCCGGTTTCCCTGGATTCCCGCTTGCGCGGGAATGACACTGTCTGCGGTTAACTTACGTGCGCCTTCGATCACGGTCAATCATTCCCGCCGATTATTGCGGCGCGATATGATTGATGCAGCGCGATATTGATCGATTGTGAAAGTTTCCAGTTGACCAGCTTTGGTGTCCGTGACCTATTTGTAGGCAAAGGGAGGACGATCGACGTGCACGAGCGGGAACGCTGGCAGGTCATCAAGGCGCTTTTAAGAGAGCGGTCGCTGGTGCGCATCGGCGACGCTTGCCGGGCGACGGGCGCCTCGGAAGCCTCGATCCGGCGCGATTTCGCTCGGCTCGCCGAACAGGGCCTCGCGACGCGCGTCCATGGCGGGCTCGAGGCGCTGCCAAACGCCGCCGAGCCGCAAACCGACATTCTCTCCCTCGCGACGCGCTCCTTCGACGTCAGCCAAACCTTGAACATCGCCGCCAAGCGCGCCATCGCCAAGGCGGCGGTCGCGCTCTGCGCCGACGGGGAGACGATCATAATCAATGGCGGCACGACGACGTACCAGATGGGCGAGTATCTGCGCGACCGCCGCCTGAAAGTGCTGACCAACTCCTATCTTCTTGCCGAAGTCCTGATCCATCAATCGAAATGCCGCGTCGCTTTGCCCGGCGGCGAGGTCTATCGCGAACAGGGCATGATCGTTTCGCCTTTCGAAGAAGACGCCATCCAGCATTATTCCGCGACGCGCATGTTCATGAGCGCGATCTCGATCGGCCCGCTCGGCGTGATCGAGGGCGATCCGCTGCTGGCGCGGGCCGAATCGAAGCTGCTCAAGCGCGCCGACAAATTGATCGTGCTCGCCGATTCATCGAAATTCGTCTCGCGCGGCAGCCTGGTCGTCTGTCCCTTGTCGCGCATCCATACGCTGATCACCGACGAGGCGACGCCTGCCGCCGCGCTCGACATGCTGCGCGAGCAGGGCGTCCAGGTCGTCGTGGCGCCGATCGGCGCCGAGGCGCGCGGCGCCGATACGATCGAGGCGGCGTGATGGCGTCGGCGACCATCGCAAGCGCGACGCCGGTCTTGTCGGTGCGCAACATCGAAAAATCCTTCCCAGGCGTGCGCGCGCTGTCCGGCGTCTCGTTCGACGTCGCCGAAGGCGAGGCGCACGCTTTGCTCGGCGAGAATGGCGCCGGCAAATCGACCTTGATCAAGATCGTCTCCGGCGTGTTTCCGCCCGACCGCGGCGAGGTGATCGTCGACGGCAAGGCGGTCCATCTGGAGCGGCCGGACGACGCGCGGCGCGTCGGCATCGCCACGATCTATCAAGAGCTGCTGCTCTTCCCCGAACTCACCGTCGCCGAGAACATTTTCATGGGCCATGCGCCGCGCGGCGGATTTGGCCGGGTCGATTGGCGAGCGATGCGCGAGAAGACGAAAGAGCTGCTCGCCTCGCTCGAAATTCACGATCTCGATCCCGACCGCGTCGTCGGCGCGCTCAGCGTCGGCAATCGCCAGCGCGTCGAAATCCTGCGCGCCCTGTCGCACGAGGCGCGCATCCTGATCATGGACGAGCCGACCGCCGCGCTGACGGAATATGACGTGAGGCGGCTCTTCGACATCGTGCGCAAGCTGAAGGCGCGCGGCGTCGCCGTCATTTATATCAGCCACAAGCTCGACGAGATTTTCGCCATCGCCGATCGCGTCACCGTGCTTCGCGACGGCGCCCATGTCGCGACGAAGCGCGTCGCCGAGACGGATTCGGCCGAGCTCGTGCAATTGATGGTCGGCCGCAAGATCGAGAGCCTATTCCCGAAAATCACCGTTCCGATCGGCGAGCCGGTTCTGGAGGTCAAGGACCTGGTGCGCCGGCCTCTGACCAAGGGCGTGAGCCTGACGGTGCGCGCCGGCGAAATCGTCGGCCTTGCCGGCCTGGTCGGCTCAGGCCGCAGCGAGTTGGCGCAGACGATTTTCGGCGTCACGCCGGCGGAAGGCGGCGAGATCAAGATCCGCGGCAAAAAGGTCGACATCCGCTCGCCGGGCCAGGCCCGCACGCTCGGCATCGCCTACGTGCCCGAAGATCGCGGCGCCCAGGGTCTGGTGCGGCCGATGACGGTGCGCGAGAATTTCAGCCTCGCCGCGCTCGGCAAAGTCGCCTTCGGCGGCTTCATCGATCGCGCTTTGGAGCGTAAGCTCGCCGGCGACGGCGTCAAGCGCTTCTCGGTCAAGACGAGTTCGCTCGAACAAGTCGCAGGCAAGCTCTCCGGCGGCAATCAGCAAAAGATCGTGCTCGGCAAGTGGCTCGCCAACCAGCCGAAACTGCTGATTCTCGACGAGCCGACGCGCGGCATCGATGTCGGCGCCAAGGCCGAGATCCATCGGCTGATGGGCGAATTGGCGGCGCAAGGCCTCGCCATCCTGATGATTTCGAGCGAGCTGCCGGAAGTGCTCGGCATGAGCGACCGCGTTCTCGTCATGCGCGAAGGCCGCATCGTCGCGGAATTCACCCGCGAGCAAGCGACGCAGGAAGCGGCCGGCGCAGCGATGATGGGCGGCCAAGGCGTGGAGCAGGCGGCATGACCGCGGCGACTTTCGCTCGCGCCGAAGCAGATCCGCGGCGGCTCTTCAAGGCCCTCGCCTCCCAGGAGGCGTTGCTCGCGATCGCGGTGATCGGCCTCGCCATTGTCGTCGGCCTCGACAATCCGCGCTTCCTCGCGACGCGCAACCTTTCCGACGTGCTGCTCGGCAACGCCTATATCGCCGTCGCCGCGGTCGGCATGTCGATGGTGAT
>JAJPHH010000186.1 GCA_021325385.1 Alphaproteobacteria bacterium | reverse complement strand
TCACACCCCAAGAAAATGCCTCGGCTACCAAACGCCCGCCGAGGTCTTCCTCAAACTGTTGCACTTCGAGTGTGAATCCACCTTCCCGCTTGCGCGGGAATGACAGGTTCACACATTCAGATCGCTCTGCGCAGAAGGATGCGCATAAGGCCGAACCTTACGAATGGATTGCTTCGATTCGCCCGCAATGGGCGATTGGGTCTACCCAAAGCGACTCGCTCTCGAAGAAGCGCTTACGTCGCGAGCTGAAAGCGTTCGAAGCGATCGAGCTCGCTTTCGATGAGCGCTTTGTGCGACCCGGGCGAGCCCTTGCCCGTCCACGTCCATTTCTGGATGAGCAAAGCCTGCTTCTGCCGATCCGTCTTCAGATCGATGATTGCGACGATTTCGTCGTCGATCAGGGTAGGCAGCGCGAAATAGCCGAAGACGCGCTTTTCCTTTGGCGCATAGGCCTCGAAACGGTGGTCGTAATCGAAGAACAGCTTCAGGCGCTTGCGCTGGATGATCAGCGGATCGAAGGGCGACAGGATATGAGCGATCGCGCCGTTCGGCTCGATGGCCGTCTCGATCGTCGCCGGCTCGGCCCAATGCTCGACCTTGCCGGCGCCGTCGATCGCTATCGGCGCGAGCCGGCCTTGGCGAACCCGCGCCTCGATAAGCCGGCGGATTCCAGGCTTGCGCGGCGCGTCGAGATGACAGACGGAATCGAGGCTGATCACGCCTTGCGCGCGCAGGGCGCGGTCGAGCAGGTATTCCAGAACCTGCCGCTCGGAAGCGGGCTTCGGCCGGCGGCTCCAGCCGAAATGCCGCTCCATCAGCTCGTAGGTCTTGACCATGCCGTTGCGCTCGCTGATCGTCAGCGCGCCGGAATAGAAGGCGAGCTGCAGCGCCCGCTTGGATGGCTTGCGGCTCGCCCAAGCGTGGTCTTTCTCGACCAGCACGTCGTCGTCGATGTCGCGGATCGACAGCGGACCCTCCTTGCGGATGCGCGACAGGACCTTGCGCAGGTCCTCCTGTTTCACCCGGCGAAACCATGAGCCGGGCGCGCGCCGACGGCGGATCATGTCCGGCAGGAAAAAACGAAGATCGCGGGTCGGCACGTAGGAGAGCGCGTGCGTCCAGTATTCGAAGACGCTTTTGTCGACGCTTTGCGCCTGGCGCAGATGTTCGCGCCGGTAGTCGGGGATGCGCGTGAAGAGGATGTGGTGATGGCTGCGCTCGATCACGTTGATCGTGTCGATCTGCACATAGCCGAGATGCTCGATTGCGGCCCGCGTCGCCTCGGCGCCGGCGCCGAACGGCGCGCGCCGATCGAGGCGCTGGGCGTTGAGCCAGATGCGCCGGGCGGCGCGAGGCGCGAGGGGGAAAGGCTTGGGCGAGGCGCGAGCCATGAGGGTAACATCCTCCCCCGCGAAGCGGGGGAGGGGGACCATGCGAAGCATGGTGGAGGGGGCCACGCCTCTCCGGATAATGCCCCACCGCCGCGGCCCCCTCCACCGCGCTAACGCGCGGTCCCCTCCCCCGTCTGCGACGGGGGAGGATAGGCGGCTCAGTACGAGTAGTACATCTCGAACTCGACCGGATGCGGCGTCATCTCGAAGCGCTGCACGTCCTGCATCTTCAATTCGATGTAGCTGTCGATGAAATCGTCGCTGAACACGTCGCCGGCCTTGAGGAAGGCTCGGTCCTTGTCGAGATTCGACAGCGCTTCGCGCAGCGAGCCGCAGACGGTCGGAATTTTCTTCAGCTCCTTCGGGGGCAAGTCGTAGAGGTCCTTGTCCATGGCCTGGCCCGGGTCGATCTTGTTCTGGATGCCGTCGATACCGGCCATCAGCATCGCGGCGAAAGCGAGGTACGGATTGGCCATCGGATCGGGGAAGCGCACCTCGACGCGCTTGGCCTTCGGGTTCGCCGTCCACGGAATGCGGCAGGAGGCCGAGCGGTTGCGGGCCGAATAGGCGAGCAGGACCGGCGCCTCGAAGCCCGGCACCAGCCGCTTGTACGAGTTCGTCGACGGATTGGTGAAGCCGTTCAGCGCCTTGGCGTGCTTGATGACGCCGCCGATATAGTAGAGGCATTCCTGGCTGAGATCGGCGTATTTGTTGCCGGCCATGACCGGCTTGCCGCCTTTCCAGATCGACTGGTGCACATGCATGCCCGAGCCGTTATCGCCATAGACCGGCTTGGGCATGAACGTCGCGGTCTTGCCGTAGCTCTGGGCGACCTGGTGGATGCAGTATTTATAGATCTGCATATGGTCGGCCATGGTGACGAGCGGGCCGAATTTGAGGCCGAGCTCATGCTGGGCCGAAGCCACTTCGTGGTGATGCTTCTCGACGATCGCGCCCATCTGCGCCATCGAAGCGAGCATCTCGCCGCGCATGTCCTGGGCCGAATCCTGCGGCGGCACCGGGAAATAGCCCGCCTTGGTGCGGATGCGGTGGCCGAGATTGCCGCCTTCGTAATTGGTGTCGGAATTGATCGGCAATTCGACCGAATCGAGCGTGAAGCCGGTATTGTACGGGTCGGCGCTGTAGCGGACATCGTCGAAGACGAAGAACTCGGCCTCGGGGCCGAAAAAGGCCGTATCGCCGATGCCGGTCGACTTGAGATAAGCCTCGGCCTTCTTGGCGATGCTGCGCGGATCGCGATTATAGGGCTGGCCGCTCGCAGGATCGAGAATGTCGCAGGTGATCGCCATGGTCGAGGCGGCGAAGAACGGATCGGTGCAGGCCGTCGACGGATCCGGCATCAACGTCATGTCGGATTCGTTGATCGCCTTCCAGCCGGCGATCGACGAGCCGTCGAACATCAGGCCGTCGGCGAACGCGTCCTCGTTCATCAGCGTCTGGTCGAACGTGACGTGCTGCCACTTGCCGCGCGGGTCGGTGAAGCGCAGATCGACATATTTGACGTCATTGTCCTTGATCGCCTTAAGGACATCCTTGGCGGTCTTCATGTTGCCTTCCTCTGAGCTCTTGGGGTCGTTTCATCCGCCCGGCGCAGCCCCGCGCCGGCAGGTCGGATCTGTTTTGGGAATTTAGACGGCGTCGGCACCGGTTTCGCCGGTCCTGATGCGGATCGCTTCCTCGATATGCGATACAAATATCTTGCCATCGCCGATCCGGCCGGTCTGCGCGGCTTTGCGGATCGCTTCGACCGAGGCGGCGAGACGGTCGTCGGGCACGACCACTTCGACTTTCACCTTGGGCAGGAAATCGACGACATATTCGGCCCCCCGATAAAGCTCGGTATGGCCCTTCTGCCGGCCGAAGCCTTTCGCCTCGATGACGGTGATGCCTTGAACGCCGGCCTCTTGCAGGGCCTCTTTCACCTCGTCGAGCTTGAACGGCTTGATGATTGCTTCAATCTTCTTCATTGCGCCCCGCCCCGTTTCGGGCTTTTTTGGAAAAAAGCGAACCGCCAGCGGCCGCGCCTCGAGCGCCGCCCGCCTCGGCTTGCCGGAGGTCAATAGCATCCCCTCTGACGCGCGCAAAGCGCGAAGGAAACGCTAACAGCCTAATAAATAGGCAACAAGCCTAAGAAATAGGCTTTATTCCCGCGCAAGCGGCGATGGAGCACGACCTGTCATTCCCGCGAAAGCGGGAATCCAGGGGAGCCTCCGCGCCTCGAGGCGAGCTCAGTCTGGATTCCCGCTTGCGCGGGAATGACAAGGGATCGCCGGAGGCCCGCGCCGGGCGTTTCGGCGGATGTGGGCGGCTTCCGAGCGAATCGCGGCCCGCCGATTTGTCTCCATCCCGTTGTCAAAAGGGAGAATACCCAAGACTCGCCTATTTCTGTAACTGTCCCGCAAGCTTTCGCTGGTAACGCCTTGGGTCAGCAGGTTTGACGGACAAGCTGCGCGAGGCGTCGGGGCTTGATCAGCGTTTCCACATTTCCGCGGACAGGGGCCGTCATCGACGCCCTTCGCCACAGCGCGCATCTCGGGGCGTTTCGCCGCGAGGACGGCGCCGCCGCGGTCGAGTTCGCGATGGTGGCGGCGCCGTTTGTCGCGCTCCTCGTCGCCATCCTCGATCTGGCGCTGCTGTTTTTTGCCCAGGCGGAGCTGGAGACCAGCGTGGAGAAGGCCGCGCGCCTGGTTCTGACCGGGCAGGCGCTGAGCCAGGGGCTAACGGCAAGTCAATTCCAGCAGCAGGTCTGCAACAACGCGCCGCTCTTCACCTGCAGCGGCATAATGGTCGACCTTGAGACAGCCTCCTCCTTCTCCGGCGCCAACACCTCGGCGCCGACGCTGACCTACAATGCGCAGGGCCAGGTCACCAACACGTGGAAGTATCAGGTCGGCGGCCCGGGCACGATCCAGGTCATGCGCGTGATGTACCAATGGCCCGTTTTTCCGGGGCCGCTCAACCTCAACTTCGCCAATCTGTCCAACGGCTCCTACCTGCTGATGGCGACGTCGGTGTTCCGCAATGAGCCGCAATGAGACGAAGGCCGTGACCGGCGGCGGCCGATCGATGCGGCGGCGCAACTCCGCCTTCGCCTTTCTGCGGTCCGGCGTCGGCGAGGCCGGCATGGCGGCGACCGAATTCGCCTTGGTTCTGCCGGTGATGCTCTTCCTCTTCACCGGCATGCTGGTTTACGGCACCGCGGTCGAGATCAACCGAAAAGTGACGATCACCGCCCGCGACGTCACCGACCTCGTCACGCAATACGAGACCCTCACCACCGCCGACATGACGATGCTGATGAATTCGGCAGCCCAGGTCATGGCGCCGTTCTCGATGAACGGGGTCGTGGTGACTGTCGGCGAAATATCGATCACCTCGGCCGGGCAGGCGTCGATCGTCTGGAGCGAGCAATTGGCCAATGGCTCGATCACCGAGCCGGCGCCGAATTATGCGCCGGGGACGGCGGTGACGATTCCGGCCAATTTGGTTCAATCGGTCCCTAACGGCCAATGTCCGCCAAGAGCCGGGGCCACCTCGCCCGGCCCCGGAAATTGCGTGATCTGGGGAAACGTCGCTTATGTCTATACGCCAACCATCGGCTATGCGGTGACAGGCTCCATTACGCTGGGCGAGAGCATGTATATGAATCCGCGCCTCTCGACCGGCGTCCTGATCGATCAGCCGACGACCACGCCGTGATGTCATTCCCGCGCAAGCGCAGGGCTGTCCGGGGAAAGCCTGCGCTCGGCGGAGGTGATGACTTGCTTTCGACACCGCGGCGCCACGCCGCCCGATCGCCGTCAACCCGCCATGGCGCCTCGAAGGTACGCGCGAAGCGATATCCGCCCATGAGGCGCCATGACGGGTGCTCCGCTGCGCTTCGCCCCTGCGGGTGACGGCGATCGCTCGGCGTGGCTATTGGCGACCAAGACGTTTTGCTGACCGAAACCGGCCGTATGGCCGTTTCGGTCAGCAAAACGTCTTGGTTGCAAAAGGCCGTCGAGGCGGGCGCGAGTCAAGGCTCGCGAAGCGCAGCGGAGCGACCTGCGAAGCCGGCTTGGCCTTGAGGCGCGCCCGCCTCGATGGCGGCGCGGTGTTTGGGATTTGCGCGCTCGTTTCTGAGTCTCGACAATCAGAAGCCGGCGAAGAACTCTCGATCTCTCGTTGTTTTTTCGAGGGCTGCGCTCCTGGCGGTTCCACTCACCCTCAATTTCCCCGGACAGCCCTGCGCGCAAGCGGGAATCCAGGCGAGCCTTCGCGCTTGCCCGATAGGCCGTGCTGGATTCCCGCTTACGCGGGAATGACAACGCGGCGTCAGTACGATCCGCCGTGTCATTCCCGCGAAAGCGGGAAACCAGGAAGCCTCCGCGCTTGCAGGATAGGCCGTGCTGGATTCCCGCTTGCGCGGGAATGACAAAGAGCTGTCATTGCGGGCTGCGCTAGGCAATCCGCTCGTAGAGCGCCGCGCTAAAAGTGGATAGCCTCGCACCTCGCAATGACGGCGCAACAACGCGGCGCCAGTACGACCCGCCGTGTCATTCCCGCGAAAGCGGGAATCCAGGAAGCCTCCGCGCTTGCAGGCTAGACCATGCTGGATTCCCGCTTGCGCGGGAATGACAAAGAGCTGTCATTGCGCTGGCGAAACGACGCAATCCGCTCGTAGAGCGCCGCGCCAAAAGTGGATTGCTTCGTTGCTTCGCTCCTCGCAATGACGGCGCAACAACAACGCGGCGTCAGTACGATCCGCCGTGTCATTCCCGCGAAAGCGGGAATCCAGGAAGCCTCCGCGCTTGCGGGATAGACCGTGCTGGATTCCCGCTTTCGCGCATAGGCGTTAAAAAGTTCTTGGACCATGGGTTGGTCCGTGATTCAAGGTGGGATGACTCACGAATCGCTTTTGAATGGCGACTGGGG
>JAJPHH010000074.1 GCA_021325385.1 Alphaproteobacteria bacterium | reverse complement strand
TTTCGCCATGGTGTCGCTGCGCTTCCGGCCGGAATGGTTCAAGGCGCGCAGCAAGCTCGGCTATGGCGCCGACTGGCCGCTCGATTGGCGCGAGATGTGGGGCTATTACCGCGAGGTCGAGCAAGCGCTGAAAATATCCGGGCCGGTGACGTACCCCTGGGGGCCGAAACGGCCGCGCTATCCCTATCGGCCTCACGAACTGAACGCCGCCGCGCTCGTCCTCGCGGAAGGGGCGGAAGCGATGGGCATCGCCTGGTCGCCGACGCCGCTGGCGACGATCTCGGCGCCGCGCGACCTCGCCCATCCTTGCGTCTATCGCGGCATGTGCGTGATCGGCTGCTCGACCAACGCCAAGCAGAGCGCGCTCGTCACCTGGCTGCCGCGCGCGATCGCCGCCGGCGCGGAAATTCGCGATCTTTCCATGGTCGGCTGGATCGAGCACGACAATTCCGGCCGGGCGATCGGCGCGCATTATTTTCGCGAGGGCGGCTGGCGTTTCCAGCGGGCGCGCAACGTCGTCGTCGCCTGCTATTCGATCGAGACGCCGCGACTTCTGCTGAATTCGAAGAGCGGCCTTTTCCCGGATGGTCTCGCCAACAGCTCCGGTCTGGTCGGCAAGAATTTGACCGTGCAGGCCAACCAGGCGGTCTGGGGCCTGATGGAGCGGGAGATCCGCTCCTACAAAGGGCCGCCTTCCCTCGCTTTGACCGAGCATTGGAACTACCAGGACAAGGGCAAGGACTTCTTCGGCGGTTACGCCTATATGAGCCAGGGCCCCTTGCCGTTGCACTGGGCCGGCGTGCAGGCCGGCAAGCGCGGCCTCTGGGGCCAGCGCCTGCTCGACGAGATGGAGAAATACAACCATCAAGTCGGCCTCAAGATCGTCGGCGAATGCCTACCGCAGGAGCGCAACCGCGTAACTTTGAGCGACGAGAAGGATCAATACGGCTTGCCCATCCCGCGCGTGACGTACTCCTATTGCGACAACGACAAGAAACTGATCCGGCACGCCCTCGGCTTCATACGCCAAGCCCTGCAGGCGGCGGGCGCGACCGAGATCTGGGACGAGACCGACGACACCGCCCATCTCCACGGCACCGCGCGGATGGGCGACGATCCCGCCAAGAGCGTGGTCAACGCCGATTGCCGGTCCTGGGACATTCCCAACCTCTGGATTTGCGACGGCTCGGTTTTCCCGACGGTCGGCGGCGTCAATCCGTCCCTGACGATTCAGGCGATCGCCTGCCGCACCGCCGATCGGATCAAGGCGTTGGCGCGCCGCGGCGAGCTTTGATCGGCGCCGGATCTACGTTCCCGCGCGGGTGAGGAAACGACGCGGCGAACCGGGTCGCGCCTATCGCGGCCTCGTCCGAGCGAAAGCCGCGCCGAGGGCGAAAAAGACGAGCGCGCCCGCGGCGACGGCGCCGACGCGCGCGATTTCGCCCGGCACGAGCGGCGCCGAATTCGACGCTTCGGCGCTGAACGAGCCGCGGGTTCGGTGCAAAGCGGGTACGGACTTGTCGAGATTGTCTTCGCGGTCGGCCGCGACCGGCGCCGACGTCTGCTGGCCCTCGACGCCCTTTTTCGCCAGATAGCGATCGAGAAAACCAGGCAGGATTGCGTTGCCGAGGATCGACAGCGCCGTCGGCAGCCCGAGCCAATATTCGCGCCACGAGCCTTGCGCGACGCGGAAAACCGCGTCGGCGACGACCTCCGGCTCGATCGGCGCGCCCATCGGCCGCGGCGTGCGCGCCGTATGGGCCCGCGCCCAGTCGAATTGCGGCGTGTTGACCGCCGGCAGGTCGATCATCGTCACGGTGATCCGCGAGCCCTCGTTGATCAGTTCGGTCCGCAACGAATCGGTGAAGCCGCGGATCGCATGCTTGGCGCCGCAATAGGCGGCTTGCAGCGGAATGCCGCGATAGGCGAGCGCCGAGCCGATCTGGATGATGCGGCCGCGGCCGCGCCGCCGCATCGATTTCAGGGCGGCCATCGTCCCGTAGACGAAGCCGAGATAGGCGACCTCCGTCACCCGACGGAATTCATGCGGGGTCATGTCGGCGACGCGCGAAAACACCGTCTCCATCGCGTCGTTGATCCAGATGTCGACAGGCCCGAGCGCGTGTTCGAGCCGGTCCGCCGCGGCGAAGACCGCGTCAGGATCGGCGACGTCGGCGGCGGCCGCCGCCGCCGTTCCGCCGCGGCCCTCGATCTCGGACTTGGTCGCCTCGAGGGCCGCCTCGTCCCGGGCGATCAAGCCGACGCGGCATCCTGCCGCGCCGAAGCGATGGGCGATGGCGCGACCGACGCCGGCCGAGGCGCCGGTGATGATGACGACAGGTTCAGGGGTCATGGTTCGGCTTCGTTATTCCGAAACGCCGCCCTTCCCGCCAAGTTCCGGCGCGGCGCTGGCCGCCGCCAGGCTCGAATGTCGACGGCCGCAACGAAGATCGACGCCGCGACGAGACGAAAAATAGCCGGGAACCTTTTGAAAGCGGCGCGCGTTCGGGTAAACCACCGGTGGGGCGAGGCTTTGGGGCGTTTCTCCCGCAAGCTTTTGAGGCGGCGGCGCGCCGCCTCACATCCGTTCGGCGAGGCCGCAGGGCCGCGCCGGCGATCGAATTTCGCCTCGGGCGCGGGTTTTAGGCCCGCAAGGCCATGGGATCGCTCGATTCTTGGCCGAAATCTGCGCGCCGAAGATTGGTTAGGGAGAAATCGATGACCGACCAGAGCGTCGTTGAGCGCAGCGCCAAAAGCGGAGCGGGGCCTAACGCGCGGGGCGACAAGAAGCTCAACGGCGGCTCCAGCGAATTGCGCGAGCTCTTGAACGCGCTGCAGGCGATGCGGGTCGGCGATTTCTCGGTCCGCATGGCGAGCGATCATGACGGGATCATGGGCAAGGTCGCCGACGCATTCAACGAAATCGTCGCGGCCAATCAACGCATGGCCAAGCAGCTCGAGCGGGTCGGCCAGGTGGTCGGCCGCGAGGGCAAGACCCGCCAGCGCGTGCGCTTTGGCCTGTCGAGCGGCGCCTGGGGCGAGATGGAATCTTCGGTCAACACGCTGATCGACGACCTGCTCTGGCCGACGACGGAAGTGACCCGCGCCATCGCCGCCGTCGCCCAAGGCGATCTTTTGCAGACCGTCCGGCTCGACGTCGACGGACGTCCGTTGAAGGGCGAGTTCCTGCGCGCCGCCGAGATCGTCAACACGATGATCAAGCAGCTCAGCGTCTTCACCTCGGAAGTGACGCGCGTCGCCCGCGAAGTCGGCACCGAGGGCAAGCTCGGCGGCCAGGCGCAAGTCAGAGAGGTGAGCGGCGTCTGGAAAGAGTTGACCGAAAGCGTCAACTCGATGGCCAACAACCTCACCGCTCAAGTGCGCAACATCGCCGACGTGACGATCGCGGTGGCGAGCGGCGACCTTTCCAAGAAAATCACCGTCGACGTGCGCGGCGAAATCCTGCAGCTGAAGGAGGCCATCAACACGATGGTCGACCAGCTCCGGTCCTTCGCTTCGGAAGTGACGCGCGTCGCGCGCGAGGTCGGCACCGAGGGCAAGCTCGGCGGCCAGGCGATCGTCCCCGGCGTCGCCGGCACGTGGAAAGACTTGACCGACAGCGTCAACGCGATGTGCGGCAACCTGACGGACCAGGTGCGCAACATCGCGCAGGTGACGACCGCTGTGGCGCGCGGCGACCTGTCGCGCAAGATCACGGTCGACGTTCGCGGCGAAATCCTCGAGCTGAAAGATACGATCAACACGATGGTCGATCAGCTCAACGCCTTCGCTTCCGAGGTGACGCGCGTCGCCCGCGAGGTCGGCACCGAGGGCAAGCTTGGCGGCCAGGCGGTGGTGACCGGCGTCGCCGGCACCTGGAAGGACCTGACCGACAGCGTCAACTTCATGGCGTCGAACCTGACGGCGCAGGTCCGCAACATCGCCGACGTCGCCACCGCCATCGCCGGCGGCGACCTCTCCAAGAAGATCACCGTCAATGTCAGCGGCGAGATTTTGCAGCTGAAAGAGACGATGAACACGATGGTCGATCAGCTCAACGCCTTCGCCGGCGAGGTGACGCGCGTCGCCCGCGAAGTCGGCACCGAGGGACGGCTCGGCGGCCAGGCCAACGTGCTCGGCGTCGCCGGCACCTGGAAGGACCTGACCGACAGCGTCAACTACATGGCTTCGAACTTGACGGCGCAGGTCCGCAACATCGCCGACGTCGCCACCGCCATCGCCAATGGCGACCTCTCCAAGAAGATCACCGTCGACGTCCGCGGCGAGATTCTCGAGTTGAAAGACACGATCAACACCATGGTCGATCAGCTCAATGGTTTCGCAGGCGAGGTGACGCGCGTCGCAAGAGAGGTCGGCACCGAAGGCAAGCTCGGCGGTCAGGCCATGGTGCGCGGCGTCGCCGGCACCTGGAAGGACCTCACCGATAACGTCAACTCGATGGCCTCGAACCTCACCGGCCAGGTGCGCAACATCGCCGAGGTGGCGACCGCCGTGGCGCGCGGCGACCTATCGAAGAAGATCACCGTCAATGTCAGCGGCGAAATTCTCCAGCTCAAGGAGACGCTGAACACGATGGTCGACCAGCTCAACGCCTTCGCCGCCGAAGTCACGCGCGTCGCGCGCGAAGTCGGCACCGAAGGCAAGCTCGGCGGCCAGGCCGAAGTGCCCGGCGTCGCCGGCACCTGGAAGGACCTGACCGACTCGGTCAACTCGATGGCCGGCAACTTGACGGCGCAGGTGCGCAACATCGCCGAAGTCGCGACCGCCATCGCCGGCGGCGACCTGTCGCGCAAGATCACCGTCGACGTGCGCGGCGAAATCCTGCAGCTCAAGGAAACGCTGAACACGATGGTCGACCAGCTCAACCG
>JAJPHH010000101.1 GCA_021325385.1 Alphaproteobacteria bacterium | reverse complement strand
ATGCGGAAGAACGTCTCGCGGATGTCCTTGGCCGCCGCGACCGGATCCGGCTTGCCGTTCGGCCCTTCCGGATTGACGTAGATCAGGCCCATCTGCACCGCGGCGAGAGGGTTCTGAAGCTCGCGTTCGCCGCTATAGCGCTCGTCGCCTAACCACGTTCCCTCGGGCCCCCAATAGAGCTCTTCGGGCTCCCAGGCGTCGACGCGTCCGCCGGCGAAGCCGAACGTCTTGAAGCCCATCGATTCGAGCGCGACGTTGCCCGCTAGGACCATCAAGTCGGCCCAGGAGATTTTCCGCCCATATTTCTGCTTGATCGGCCAGAGCAGCCGGCGCGCCTTGTCGAGATTGGCGTTGTCCGGCCAAGAATTGAGCGGCGCGAAGCGCTGCTGGCCCGCGCCGGCGCCGCCGCGGCCGTCGGCGATGCGATAGGTGCCGGCGCTGTGCCACGCCATGCGAATGAAAAGCCCGCCGTAATGGCCGAAATCGGCCGGCCACCAATCCTGCGAGTCCGTCATCGCGGCGTGAAGGTCCTTGATCACGGCGTCGAGATCGAGACTCTGAAACTCCTTCGCGTAATCGAACGCCTCGCCCATCGGATTGGACAGGGCGGAATGCTGATGGAGAACCTGAACGTTGAGCTGGTTCGGCCACCAGTCGCGGTTCGTCATTCTGCGTCCGCCCGCGGCGTGCGCGACCGGGCACTTGCCTGCGCTCTCGTCAGTCCTTGCGTCCATGTCTCTCTCCGATCCGTTCTGCGGTTTCGTTGCGTGGAGCAGTCACGGCCGCCGCCGCGTCGCACCGGAAATCTGTCCGTCGCTTCGGCGCAGACTTCGCCTGCGAAAGCCGTCTAGCCCTAACTCGACGATAAACTCCAATTGCATTTTCTGACCGCGTCGATAGGGTTTTCCTATGTTTGTCCTGACCGTCAAACATATGCGCTATTTCGACGCGCTCGCCCGGGTCCTGCATTTCGGCAAGGCCGCCGAGGCGGTCAACGTCTCCCAGCCGGCGCTTTCGGCGCAAATCGCCGACATGGAGGCGAAGCTTGGCTATCGTCTTTTCGAACGTCGCCGCGGCCGCATTTCGATGACGTCGCAAGCGCTCGCCATCCAGCCGCGGATCGAGCGCATCCTCGCCGAAGTCAAGGATTTGGAGGATGTGGCCGCCGCCAAACGGGGCGTCCTCGAAGGCCGCTTCCGGCTCGGCGTCATTCCGACAGTCGCGCCTTATCTTCTGCCCGAGATTCTCCCCGAACTGCGCCGGGCCTATCGCGGCCTTGAACTCGAGCTGAAGGAGGCGGTCACCGAAAGCCTGATGGCCGAGCTCGAGGGCGGCCGGATCGACGCCGCGATCATCGCCCTTCCGGTTCACGCCGCCCGGATCGAAACGCGGCCGCTTTTCGACGATCCTTTCTTCCTCGCCGCCTCGACCGAGGACAAGACTTTCACCGCCGGGCCGGTGGCGCCCGAGGAAATCGACTCGGCTCGCCTGTTGCTCCTTGATGAAGGCCATTGCCTGCGCGACCAGGCCCTCCAGCTCTGCGGCAATATCCGGCCCAAGGCCCTCGCCAATTACGGCGCGACGAGCCTGACGACCATTCTGCAGATGGTGGCCCACGGCATGGGCGTGACCCTGATCCCTGGCATCGCCGCAGAAGCGGAAAGTCGCCATCTGGCGATCCGCATTTTGCCTTTCGCCGAACCGGCGCCGGCGCGGCGGATCGGGCTTGCTTTCCGCGCCGGCAGCGAACGCGCCGCCGACTTCAGAGCGATCGCCGAGATTGTCCGCCGCAACCGGGCGAAGCCGAACAGGCGGCGGCGGAAAGCGTCGGAACGGACGAACACGGTTTCGTGAGCGCCCCGGGCCGCTTCGGCGGCTCGTTTACTTTAGTGCGCTCTGTCGCGCCCCTCGAGAATCTGATTTGCTCGCGCAGGCCCGCTCCGTGCAGGCAGGGGCGACTGCGTCTGCTAAATTTCTACGGGAGGAACGCATGCAGAAGCCAATCGCGGAATTCATCGGCGCTTTCACGCTCGTCTTCTTCGGTTGCGGCGCGGCCGTGATCGGCGGCATGGGCTCGGGCCCGACGGCGATCGATGTCCTTGGCATCGCCTTCGCTTTCGGTCTGGCCCTCATCGCGATGGCCTATGGGATCGGCCCGATCTCAGGCTGTCACATCAATCCTGCGGTGAGTTTCGGCGCCTTCGTCGCCAAACGCATGAGCCTCAACGACTTCATCGCCTATGCCGTCGCGCAAATCGCCGGGGCCGTCGTCGCCGCGCTCGTCCTCGCCTTGATCCTGTCGGGCAAAGCTTCGGGCTGGACGGGCGGACTCGGCCAGAACGGCTGGGGCGCGGGCTACCTTGGCGAGTACAACGCGCTCTCCGCTTTCGTTTTCGAAGCCGTGGCGACCTTCCTCTTCCTGCTCGTCATCCTCGCCGTGACGCATGAAGAGACGCCGCCGCATATATCCGGCGTCGCCGGCATCGCCATCGGCCTGACCCTGGTCGTGATCCACATAACCGGCATCAACGTCACCGGCGTTTCGGTCAATCCGGCGCGCTCGATCGGCCCGGCGCTTGTCGGCGTCCTGAGCAATCCGCACGCCCTCGCGCAACTCTGGCTGTTCATCGTCGCACCGTTGATCGGCGCCGGCGCGGCGGGATTCCTCTTCGCCAGCGGCGCGCTCGGCGCCAAGAAAGATTCAGGCGCAACTCTTCCCCCCGTATCGCAACGCGGGGAGAGGGCGGCCTAAAAGTCACGCCTTGAAGCGCTGATCCCGGCCTTCGGCGCGCCCCGTCCCGGCGGCGCCGAGGGAGGCTTGCGCATCGGCGCGGCTCGCGCGAGAAGCCGGGCCGATGCTGCACATCACCGAGCTTACCTATCGCATCGGCCAACGGCTGCTGATCGACAAGGCCAACGTCGCGCTGCCGACCGGCGCGCGCGTCGGCCTGGTCGGGCGTAACGGCGCCGGCAAGACGACGCTGTTCCGGCTGATCGCCGCCGAGATTGCGCCGGAAAGCGGGACGATCGGCTTGCCGAAAAACGCCCGGCTCGGCCGGGTCGAGCAGGAGGCGCCGGCGGGCGGGCAACGCCTGATCGATTTCGTGCTCGACGCCGACAGGGAGCGCGCGAGCCTGCTGGTGGAGGCCGAGCAGGCGAAAGATCCCGCCCGCATCGCCGAGATTCAGACCCGCCTCGTCGACATCGAGGCGCATGCCGCGCCGGCGCGCGCGGCGAGCATCCTCGCCGGTCTTGGCTTCGACGAGCAGGCGCAGAGCCGGCCGCTGTCCGAATTTTCGGGCGGCTGGCGGATGCGCGTCGCCCTCGCCGCCGTGCTCTTTTCCGCGCCCGACCTGCTTCTGCTCGACGAGCCGACCAACTATCTTGACCTAGAAGGCGCGCTCTGGCTGGTCGACTATCTCTCGCGCTCGCCGGCGACGATCGTCGTCATCAGCCACGACCGCGACCTGCTCGACGAGGTCGCGAACCACATCCTGCATCTCGACCGCGGCAAGCTCACGCTGTGGAGCGGCGGCTACACCCAATTCGAACGCCAGCGCCGCGAGCAGCAAGCCTTGCAGGAAAAAGCATTCAAGAAGCAAGAAGAGAAGCGCGCTCATCTGCAAGCTTTCGTCGACCGGTTCCGGGCCAAAGCAAGCAAGGCCAAACAGGCGCAGGCGCGCGTCAAAATGCTGGCCAAGCTCGCCCCGGTCGCCGTACTGCGCGACGAAGAGGTTCTGCCTTTTCGCCTGCCGCCGCCGAAAAAGCCGCTGTCGCCGCCGATCGTCGCCATGGAGCGGGCGAGCGCCGGCTATGGCGAGCGAGCCGTGCTGTCGCGGCTCGATCTTTCGATCGCCAACGACGACCGGATCGGATTGCTCGGCCAGAACGGCAACGGCAAATCCACCTTCGCCAAGCTCGTCGCCGGCCGGCTCGCGCCCATGTCCGGAATCGTCAAACGAGCAGGCAAGCTCGATGTCGGCTTCTTCGCCCAGCATCAGATCGACGATCTCGATCCCGCCGGCACGCCCCATAGCCATGTCGCCGAACTGATGCGCGGCGCGCCGGAGGCGAAAATCCGCGCCGCCGCTGCGCAAATGGGCTTTTCCGGACAGAAGGCCGATACGCCCGTCAGCCTGCTGTCAGGCGGCGAGAAGGCGCGGCTGTTGATGGGCCTCGCCACGTTCGACGGGCCGCAACTCGTCATTCTCGACGAGCCGACCAACCATCTCGACATCGACAGCCGGGCCGAGTTGATCGAGGCGATCAACGACTATGAAGGCGCCTGCATTCTGGTCTCGCACGATCGCCGGCTGCTCGAAGCTTGCGTCGACCGTCTGTGGCTCGTCGCCGACGGCTCGGTAAAGCCGTTCGACGGCGATCTTGACGATTACCGCCGGCTCGTCCTCGCCAAGTCGGCGGCGACCGGCGAAAAGGCGAAAGGCGAGGCGCCGAACAGCCGCGCGGCCGAGCGGCGCGAAGCGGCCAAGGCGCGCCGAGACCTCGCGCCGCTGCGCAAAGAGATCGCAGCCGCCGAGGAGAAAATGCGGCGCTTCGCCGACCTCATCGCCCGGGTCGACGCGGCGCTGTCAAAGCCCGAGACCTTCGCCGCCGATGCGGCGAAAGCGCTGGATCTGGCGCGCCAGCGCAGCGAATTGGAGAAGGCCCTGACTGCGGCCGAGGAGCTATGGCTGACCTTGTCGAGCGAGGCGGAGGCGCTCGATTTGGCGGGCTGACGCCGCCGGCCCGGAACGAACAAAAGGATTTCGCGCGTCGAGGACGATCCGTCACATTTAGGCTATTGTGCTCGATCAGATTGGCGACGGTCGCACGACGCGGAACCGGCCGCGCCGGCCCGAGTTGTTATTGTTGATCCCGCGAAGCCCGGAGGAAGCGATGACGCACAGCGACGTGCTGATCGTCGGCGCGGGTCCGACGGGACTGGTTCTTGCGCTGTGGCTCGCTAAATTCGGCGTCAAGCTGAGGCTCATCGACAAGCGCGCCGAGCCGGGCGCGACGTCGCGAGCGCTCGCCGTTCAGGCGCGCACGCTGGAGCTCTATCGTCAGCTCAACGTCTCCGACGGCGCCGTCAAGCGCGGCTATCGGGTTCCGGCCGCAAATCTCTGGATCAGAGGACATCGAAAGACCCGCGTCGTCCTCGAAGAGTTGCGCGGCAATTTAAGTCCGTTCTCTTTCCTGCAAATTTTGCCGCAGGACGAGCATGAGCGCTTGCTGATCGAACGATTGCGCGCGATGGGCGCGGCGGTCGAGCGGCGCGTCGAATTGACGGCGTTCGAAGAGAGGGGCGGAAAAATCATCGCCCGGCTGCGCGGCCCCGACGGCGAGGAGCAGTGCGAGGCCGACTATATCGCCGGTTGCGACGGCGCAAACTCGACCGTGCGACAAATCATGAGGGCGGGCTTTCGCGGCCGCAGACGGCAACGCGTCTTCTATGTCGCCGACGTCGAAGGGTCAGGACCCGCGCTCGACGGCGAATTGCATCTCGATCTCGACGAAGCCGATTTCCTCGGCGTCTTTCCCCTCGCCGAACGCAATTGCGGCCGCCTGATCGGCGCGGTCAGCGGCGAACGCGCCGCCCGCGCCGAGCAACTCACATTCGACGAGGTACGCGAGCGAGCGATCCGAAACCTCAAGATCGAGGTCAGAAAAGTCGATTGGTTCTCGACCTATCGCTTTTCGCACCAGGTGACCGAGCGTTTTCGCAAGGGCCGCGCCTTCCTGCTCGGCGACGCGGCGCATGTCCATAGTCCGGTCGGCGGCCAAGGCATGAACGCCGGCATCGGCGACGCGGTCAATCTCGCTTGGAAGCTGGCGTCGACGCTGCAAGGACGCGCCGGCGACGCCCTGCTCGATACTTACGAACCCGAGCGCATGGCCTTCGCCCGCGTCGCCGCGCTCGCCGACCGCGCCTTCACGCTCGGCACGGCCGAGAGCGCGCTTGCCGGCTTTGTGCGGACCGGTCTGACGCCGGCCGCGCTGCCGGTCTTGGCGCAGGTGCCGACGCTCCGAGAATTCATGTTTCGCGCGGCCTCGCTGGTCGCGACCGGCTATCGTCATTCGCGTTTGAGCCAGGGCAAAGCCGGCGCGGTGCGGGGCGGCGATCGTCTGCCCTGGGTCGGCCCGGCCCCAGGCGTCGATAATTACGCGCCGCTCGACGCGGCGTGTTGGCAAGTTCACGTCTATGGCGCGCCCCGCCCGGATCTCGTCGCCTGGTGCGACGAGCACGGTCTGCCGCTGCACGTCTTCGGCTGGCGCAAGGAATACGAGCGGACCGGCCTTGCTCGCGACGCCCTTTATTTGATGCGGCCGGATACGTACGTCGCGCTGGCGGACGCGGATGGCGCAGCGGCGGCGGTGGACGGGTATTTCAAATCGAGAGGCGTGCAGCCGCCGCCTGCGCCAAAAGGCGGCGAGGTCAGCGGCGACGGAATTCGCGCCAAGGTGCATATCCTGTCGGCGTACCAGCGTCGACGCGCTTGATATCCTCGTTTCCTGTCGGGCGGCGCGTTTCGCCGTGGCCGCCGCAACGGTTAACCCTGTAGAAAGGCGAGCGCCGGCGCCGGCCGATCGGTCGGCTTTGTCATCGTCGAACTCGGTGTTACTCTGACGGCTCGGCGACAGGCCGGGCCCGTCCGAGAGGACGCGCGCCCGCCAGGCCGCTGGGACGCGTCGATGACGCGCGAGGGCCTGACGGGGAGGGCCTTATGGGGCGCGATCTGCGATTGGGTAAATTGGCGGCCCTCGGCGCGGCCTGCCTCGGACTGGCGGGCTGCAACTCGCTGTCGTCTTCGTCGCCGCCGCCGGCGGCCAACCTCTACGCCGCCCCGAGCCTTTCCGCCAATCAATTCGTCGGCCCTTGGGGCCTCGCCTCCTATCACAACGAGGCCGATCGAGCTCGCACCGAGAAAGAGGCCAAGGCGCAGTGCAACCGGCCCTATGTCATCGGCAAGGGGCCGAATGGCGGCTTGGTGATGCATCTCGCCGATCAGGCGACGCCGAGCGAATTGGCGCTGAAGGGCGCTGAGGGCGGCCGCACCTATATCGGGCCGACAAACGAGCCGGCCGGCGGCGCGGACGATCGCGAAGTCGTCGACGTGTCGGCCGATTCCTTCACCACGCGATGGGTCGATCCCGATACGGCGCAGCGCTACGGCACGATGATCTATGTGCGATGCGCCGGCGAAGCGAAGGAGAAGGCGAAAAAGACGTAAGGCTGCGGCTTCTCGCATCTCATGCCGGGACAAGCCCGGCGCCGGCTTCATCAGGAGGTTCGTCAAGCATGATTCGGCCGCGTCACCTGGTCTCGCTCGGCGCTCTCGCCGTCGCGCTCGTCTTCACAGACGCAGTCTCTCCCGCCCAGACGATCGTCCCGGCGCCGGCCGAGGTCGACATGAATGTCGAGGATCAGCCCGGAATCGTGCCGAGCCCCGATCAGGAGCAGCTCAACGGGCCGTGGGAGAAGCAGGTCGTCTTCTACCGCACGAGCGAGCCGCCTGGCACGATCATCATCGTCACGGCCGAGCGCTTCCTCTATCTCGTGCAGGGCAATAATCGAGCGATCCGCTACGGCATCGGCGTCGGCCGGGAAGGCTTCCAATGGTCGGGCCTGCAGAAGATCAGCCGCAAGCAGGAATGGCCGGATTGGCGGCCGCCGCCGGAAATGATCGACCGGCAGCCGTACCTGCCGCGCTTCATGGCCGGCGGGCCGGGCAATCCGCTCGGCGCGCGAGCCCTCTATCTCGGGCAGACGGCGTACCGCATCCACGGCACCAACCAGCCGGAAACGATCGGTCACGCCGTGTCGTCCGGCTGCTTCCGGCTGGTCAACAACGACGTCATCGATCTTTATGACCGCGTGCCGGTCGGAACCCGCGTCATCATCAAGCAGGCGGCGAGCCTTTAGGGGGCGGCATGCGCTCGAGTGTCTTTGCTTTTGTCTTCGCCGCCGGCGCGGCGACGGCCGCTTCCGCCGCCTTGGCCGGCACATTGGACGACGTACGTCAGCGCGGCGCGCTGGTCTGCGGCGTCAGCCAGGGCGTGCCTGGCTTTTCGATCATGGAGGCGACCGGCGTCTGGTCGGGCTTCGACGTCGATTTCTGCCGCGCCGTGGCGGCGGCGACGTTGGGCGAAGCCGACAAGGTTCGTTTCGTTCCGCTCAACGCCGACGAGCGTTTCGACGCGCTGAAGGCGAAGAAGATCGACATTTTGTCGCGTAACTCGACCTGGACGATGGGCCGCGAGGCCGAGCTCGGCCTGGTCTTCGCCGGCGTGAACTATTATGACGGCCAAGGCTTTCTCGTCGCCAAAGCCAGACAAACGAACAGCGCGCTCGAACTCGACGGCGCGAAAGTCTGCGTGCAGTCGGGGACGACCAGCGCGCTCAACGTCGCCGACTTCTTTCAAGCCAATCATATGAAGCTCGACCTCGTGGTCACGCCGACGGTCGAGGAATTGCAGCGGGCGTACCAAGCCGGCCGCTGCGACGCGATGACCGCCGACATCTCGGCGCTTTACGCTCTTCGCACCAAGCTTCCCAAGCCCGAGGACCACGTCATCCTCGCCGACGTCATTTCCAAGGAGCCGCTCGGACCAGCCGTTCGCCAGGACGACATGACCTGGTTCAACATCGTCAAATGGGTCAATTTCGCATTGATCGACGCCGAGGAGCTGGGGATCGCGACGAAGACGGTCGACGCCGCGATGAAATCCGAGAAGCCCGACGTCAAGCGCTTCGTCGGCGCCGAGGGCGATTTCGGCAAGCAATTGGGCCTCGCGCCGACCTGGGCCGTGGCCGCGGTCAAAGCCGGCGGCAATTACGGCGAGCTGTTCGAGCGCGATCTCGGCGCGAAATCGCTGCTCGGCATTCCGCGCGGGCTGAACGAATTGTGGAGCAATGGCGGCCTCCAATACGCGCCGCCGATAAGGTAGGCGGACCGGCGAAGCGCGCGGCGCCCGAATCTTGGATTGGCCTACGCGCGCCTGCGCCTTCGGAACTCGTACGTCGCCTCATCCGGCCGCTATCGGCCCTGCTCCCAGCGGCCGGTGTCGTCTTCGCGCCAATAGGTCGGCGCAAAGCCGGCGGCCTTGACTTCCGCCCATTGCGCCCGGGCCGCGGCTCGCGCTTCGGCGTCGGCGCCGTCGAACAGCAAGATGAGCCGGGCCGGCACCAGCCCGGCGTCGGCCAGGATGGGCAGCGCCCGCGCGCCGCCGACCAGGATTCGCCAGGCGGCGCCGTTCGGATTTTCGGCGGCGGTGGTCAGGAAGATCGGTTGCGACTCCGGCTCGCCGTCGCGCGCCGAGCCATGCGGCAGAAAGGCGTCGTCCGAATAGGTCCAGAGGCGCTCGTCGAGCGCTTCGACGAGTTCGCCCGACGAGGCTTCGACGACGACGCGCGCGCCTTCCGCCAGCGCTTGTTCGAGCAGGCTCGGCAAGGCGTCTTCGAGTCGGCGCCGTTCAAGGTGATAGAAGCGGATTTCGGTCATAAGATGAGAATCTTTCCGTCATTGCGAGGAGCGAAGCGACGAAGCAATCCATTCGTAGAGCGCCGCCCTACGAATGGATTGCTTCGCTTCGCTCGCAACGACGTCTCCGGTCAGCCGCCCGGCCCGACGATGATCAACGCGCGATCGGTCTCGGTATAGATGAGGCCGAGGCCGACGGCGCCCGGCAGATGCTCCTCTGTCTTGCCGGCGATATAGGCGTCGCCGCGCTCCTTGGAGGCGGCGAGGAATTCGCGGGCGTCCGAACTCATCTCGCGCAGTTTGGCCGCCGCCTTGGCTTCGTCCCAGCCGAGCGCGGCCCTGAGGCCGGCATTCTCGAACCGCTCGAAATT
>JAJPHH010000071.1 GCA_021325385.1 Alphaproteobacteria bacterium | reverse complement strand
GGCGGCTTGGAGTTGAAAACGGGAGGCGTCGAACAGAGTGGACAGGAGCCACTCGAAGATCCTGAAGAACAGGATGAAACTATTCATAAAATGTAATTATTAATTTTATCTTAACGGCAAACGGAATCTTTATAGAAAATCTTTCGTTGCGCCCCGTTTAGAGACGCGCTTGCCGAAGCTGTCCCAAATTAGAAACGGCCGAACAGCCCCGCCGAGCGAAAGCGGAACGGAGAAGGGACCACGCGGCGCTCGCCGGCGCGATGGTCGGCGGGCAATTCAGCGGGCCCTCGATGGGAGGCCGCCGGCGAGGGAAAGGGTTCAGCGCTTGAAGAAGGCGCTCGCGGCGTCCTTGGTCGCCTGGCGCGATTTGATCGCGACTTCGAGCCGCGCGATCTCGGCTTTGAGAAGCTCGATGCGCTCTTGCAGCTCGGGCGCCGAGAGCGCGTCGAGCGGCTGGCCGATCTCGTGCGCCGCCGGCGCTTTGCGCGGGCCGGCAAAAGGATCGTCGTCGAAAGCCGGCATGGAGCGCCTCCGCCCGATTTCGCGCGCCTGACGCCCGCCTTGCGCGCCAGCGGCTTTGCAATCGATTATGCGCGAGACCGGCTCCGACTCAAGCCGCTGTTTGCGTGGCGAACGGCGGCCTCAGCTTCGCGCGAGCCGGAGCGCCGCGGCGGCGGCGAATGGCGCGCCAGCCAGAGCGAGCAAGGTCAAGGCGCAGAGCGCCAGAAAGGGCGGCGCGAACGGCGCCGCGCCGCCGCTCGCCGCTGATGCGGCGGCGACGCCGAAAATCAGCACGGGGATGGTCAGCGGCAGGGCGACGACGGCGAGCAGCAAGCCGCCGCGGCGCAGCGAGACCGTCAGCGCCGCGCCAATCGCGCCGATCAGGGTCAAGGCCGGCGTGCCGACGGCGAGGCTCGCGGCCGTGAGCGCCAGCGCTCTGGCGTCGAGCGCCAGCATCAGGCCGAAGAGCGGGCTAGCGATGACGAGCGGCAGCGCCCCCGCCGTCCAATGGGCGGCGCACTTGACCAGCACGACCAATTCAAGCGGCAAGCGTCCATGAATCAGGAGATCGAGCGAGCCGTCGTCCTCGTCGCTTTGAAACAGCCGATCGACGCCGAGCAGGGTCGCCAGCAGGGCGGCGATCCATAGGATGGCCGGGCCGATTTTGGCGAGAAGGGCCAGATCGGGCCCGATCGCGAACGGAATCAGCGTCACCAGAATGAGAAAGAAGACAAGGCCGACCGCCGCGCCGCCGCCAATGCGTCGGGCGATGCGCCATTCGCGCAAGAACAGCGCGGCGGCCGCCTTTCTCATGCCGCCGCGGCGGCGCCGAGCCGCAATTCGCGCGCATCGGGCAAGTCGAGGGGCGCATGAGTCGCCGCGACGATCAGGCCGCCGGCGGCAAGATGCTCGCGCAGGAGTTCGTGCAGGCGGCCTTGCGCCGCAAGGTCGAGCGCGGTCGACGGTTCGTCGAGGAGCCAGAGCGGACGATCTGCGGCGAGCAGCCGGGCCAGCGCGACGCGACGCTTCTGTCCCGCCGAGAGGGCGTGGATCGGAAAATCGGCGACATGGCCGAGGCCGACACGGTCGAGCGCAGCGCTGACGCCGGCGGCGCGCCGACCGCCGGCGCGCGGCCGCGCAGCAGCCAGCATCGCCGCCCAGAATTGGAGATTCTCTCGCGCCGTCAGCGCGCTCTTCAGCGCGTCGGCATGGCCGAGATAATGCGCCTGTTCGCCGAGCGGCGCGTCGTCGCCGCCGCCGCTCAATTCGAGGGCCCCAGCGGCGAGCGGCGCCAGACCGGCGATCGCGCGCAGCAGGCTGGTCTTGCCGGCGCCGTTCTCGCCTCGCACGACCAGCGCCTGCCCCGAAGAAAGCTCGAACGACAGCTCAGAAAAGAGGCGGCGGCCGCCGCGATCAAGCGCAAGACGATCGGCGCGTAGACGCATCCCCTCTCCTTCGCAGTCGCATCGCTGCTGCGCGACGTTTCTGTAGCCCGCCTATGGGAACTTATCTATAAGTCCCGCCGATTGCCCAAAATCGCAACCGGAGACGATGTCGATGGCCTCTCTCGACAGTTTCAAATGCCGCAAGAAGCTGAATGTCGGCGCGAAAACTTATGAATACTTTTCGCTCAAAGCCGCCGAGAAGAACGGCCTTGCCGGCATTTCGCAACTGCCGTTTTCGATGAAGGTCGTTCTCGAGAATCTCCTCCGGCATGAAGACGGCCGCACCGTCAAAAAGAGCGACATCGAAGCGGTCGCCGCCTGGCTCGATAATCGCGGCAAAACGGAGCATGAGATCGCCTTTCGCCCCGCTCGCGTGCTGATGCAGGATTTCACCGGCGTTCCTGCGGTCGTCGATCTCGCCGCAATGCGCAACGCCATGGAGGCGCTCGGCGGCGATCCGAACAAGATCAACCCGCTGGTGCCGGTCGACCTCGTCATCGACCATTCCGTGGTCGTCGACTTTTTCGGCAACAACAAAGCGTTCGCGCTCAACGTCAAGCGCGAATACGAACAGAACCAGGAGCGCTATCGCTTCTTGAAATGGGGCCAGCAGGCCTTCGACAATTTCTCGGTCGTGCCGCCTGGCACGGGCATTTGCCACCAGGTCAATCTCGAATATCTCGCTCAGACGGTGTGGACGCGCAAAGAGAAGAACGGCAAAGACAGCGTCGAGATCGCTTACCCCGATACATTGGTCGGCACCGACAGCCACACGACCATGGTCAACGGGCTCGCCGTGCTCGGTTGGGGCGTCGGCGGCATCGAGGCCGAGGCGGCGATGCTCGGCCAGCCGCTCTCGATGCTGCTGCCGGAAGTGATCGGCTTCAAACTGACCGGCGAATTGCGCGAGGGCGTCACCGCCACCGATCTCGTCCTCACCGTCACCCAAACGCTGCGCAAGAAGGGCGTGGTCGGCAAGTTCGTCGAGTTCTACGGCCCGGGCCTCCACGCCATGACGGTCGCCGACCGAGCGACGATCGGCAATATGGCGCCGGAATATGGCGCGACCTGCGGCTTCTTCCCGATCGATACTCAGACCATCCGTTATCTCGAGCTTTCCGGCCGCAAGCGCGGCCGCATCGAGCTGGTCGAAGCCTACGCCAAGGCGCAAGGCATGTATCGTACCCGGACCACGCCCGATCCCGTTTTCAGCGACTTGCTGTCTCTCGACCTCGGCGATGTCGCGCCCTCGCTCGCCGGCCCCAAGCGGCCGCAGGACCGCGTGCCGCTCAGCAACGCGAAGGAAGGCTTCGCCGCCGCCCTGGCGGGCGAGTTCAAGAAGACCGGCGATACGGCGCAGCGCTACAGGGTGGAGGGCGCGAATTTCGATCTCGGCCATGGCGACGTCGTCATCGCCGCCATTACGTCCTGCACCAACACGTCCAATCCGAACGTGATGATCGCCGCCGGCCTGCTGGCGCGCAACGCCGCCGCCAAGGGCTTGGCCAGCAAGCCTTGGGTCAAGACTTCGCTCGCGCCAGGCAGCCAAGTCGTCGCCGAGTATCTTGACGAATCTGGTCTGCAGAAATCGCTCGACAAGCTCGGCTTCAACCTCGTCGGCTTCGGCTGCACGACCTGCATCGGCAATTCCGGCCCGCTGCCCGAGGAGATTTCGGCGACGATAGCCAAACACGACCTGGTCGTCGCGGCGGTCCTGTCGGGCAATCGCAATTTCGAGGGCCGGGTCAATCCCGATACGCGCGCCAATTACCTCGCCTCGCCGCCGCTCGTCGTCGCCTATGCGATCGCCGGCTCGCTCAACGTTGACCTGACTAAGGATCCGATCGGCTATGACAAGGCCGGCAAGCCGGTCATGCTCGCAGAAATCTGGCCGAGCGCGCAGGAAGTCGCCGATTTCGTCGATCAGACGATCAACGCGAAAATGTTCAAGACGAAGTATTCCAGCGTCTTCGACGGCGACGCCAATTGGCGCAAGGTCAAGGCGCCGACCGGCCTTACCTATGAGTGGCAGCCGTCGTCGACCTACGTCCAGAACCCTCCCTATTTCGAAGGCATGGCGATGCGGCCTGCGCCGGTGGCGGACGTCGTCAATGCGCGCGTTTTAGCCCTTTTCCTCGACTCGATCACAACCGACCACATTTCGCCGGCCGGCTCGATCAAGGAGAAGAGCCCGGCCGGCCAGTATCTGATCGAGCATCAGGTGCGGCCGGTCGATTTCAATCAATACGGCACGCGGCGCGGCAATCACGAAGTGATGATGCGCGGCACGTTCGCCAATATCCGCATCAAGAACCAGATGGTCCGCGACGCTTCGGGCGACGTGATCGAGGGCGGCTATACGATCCATTACCCGTCGGGCGAGCGCCTGCCGATTTACGATGCGGCGATGCGCTACCAGAAGGAGAACGTGCCGCTCGTCATCTTCGCCGGCCGCGAATACGGCACCGGCTCGTCGCGCGATTGGGCTGCGAAGGGCACGAAGCTGCTCGGCGTGCGCGCGGTCATTGCGCAGAGCTTCGAGCGGATTCACCGTTCCAATCTCGTCGGCATGGGCGTGCTGCCGCTCGTCTTCGAAGAGGGCGGGTCCTGGCAGGCGCTGGCCCTGAAGGGCGACGAGACGGTGACGATCCGCGGCCTCGCCGAGGATTTGAAGCCGCGCCAGAAGCTCCAAGCGGAAATCACATACGCGGACGGGCGCGTCGCGCGCGCGCCGCTCGTCTGCCGCATCGATACGCTCGACGAACTCGAATATTTCAGGAACGGCGGCATTCTGCACTACGTGCTTAGGCAGCTGGCGGCGTGACGGCGCTGCTGAAGCCGTTGCGGGCGGCGGTCAGGGACGCGGGCGGGCTGATCTATCCGCATCCCGCGCCGCCGGCGCTCGGCGAAGCGATCGAAGTCGCGCCCGGAATCCTCTGGGCGCGGCTGCCGCTGCCGTTCCGGCTCGATCACATCAACCTGTACTTTCTCGACGATGGCGACGGCTGGGCGGTTCTGGACGCCGGCATCGCCAGCCCGGCTGCGCGCGACGCGTGGGACGCATTGCGCGCCGGCCCACTCCGCGGGCGGCGCTTGACGCGGCTCATCGTCACCCACGCCCATCCCGATCACATCGGGCTCGCCGGCTGGCTGGCCGAGCGTTTCGATATTCCGCTTTTGATCGGCCAGACCGCCTATCTCGACTGCTTGTCGCTGTCGCTCGATCCGGGTCGGCTCGAGGCCAAGGTCTATCGCGATTTCTACCGCCGCAACGGCCTGGATGATGCGACCAACGTGCAGCTCAGCACATTGGGCCACGGTTATCTGCGCTTGATCACGCCGCTCCCGGTCACGTTCGAGCGGCTCGTCGCCGGCGACAGGCTGAAACTTGGCGGCCGCGATGTTTCCGTCCTCAGCGGCGACGGCCATGCGCCCGAACAAATCATGCTGCATGATTCAGCGGCCAGGCTTTTCTTTCCAGCCGATCAGATCCTGGCCAAAATTTCGCCGAATGTCAGCGTCTCGCCGGTCGATCCGAACGGCGACCCGCTCGGCCTCTATTTGCGCTCGCTCAGCGCCTTGCGCGCGGGCGTGGCGGAGGAGGCGTTGATCTTGCCCGGCCATGGTCTGCCGTTCATTGGCCTCCATCGGCGCATCGACGAACTGATCGCTCATCACGCGGCGCGTTGCGCCGCGCTCTTTGAAGCGTGCCGTGACCGCCCGCGCGCGCCGGCCGAATTGCTTCCGGTGCTTTTTCCGCACGAGCTCGACCCTCATCAGATGGGCTTCGCCTTCAACGAGCTGCTCGCCCACGTCAATTTCATGCTGCGCGTGGGAACGCTGCAGAAAGCGCCGCCGCGCGGCGAGGCGACCCGGGTGGTCGCGGCGGCGGGGTAAAGCGCCGCCGTGAGCGCGAGGTCGGCGGCAAATCCCGATGGGATTAAGCCTGTCTTACCGACCGCGCCTGGCCTTCTGGCGTCGCTTGCCTCGGGGCGTTATGGTCCGCCGCCCCGGAGCCTGACATGCCCTCGCCTGCTCAAGAAACCCATTTCGGCTATCGACATGTGCCCTTGGAGGAGAAGCAGGGCCTGGTCGACGACGTTTTTCACAAGGTCGCCCATCGCTACGACCTGATGAACGACCTCATGTCCTTCGGTCTGCACCGCGTCTGGAAGGACCTCCTCGTCGCCAAGCTCAACCCGCCGAAATCGCGCCCCTTCGCCCATCTCGACGTCGCCGGCGGCACCGGGGACGTCGCCTTCCGCGTCGCCGCCGCCGGCGGGCCGCGGCTCAAAGTGACCGCGGTCGACGTCAATCCCGACATGCTCCGCATCGGGCGCGAGCGCGCCAGCCGGCGCAAGGGCGGCGAGCGCGTCGCCTTCATCGAAGGCAACGCCGAGGCGCTGCCCTTCGCCGACGAGAGCTTCGACGGCTATACGATCGCCTTCGGCATTCGTAACGTGCCGCGCGTCGAAGCGGCGCTCAAGGAGGCCTTCCGCACGCTGAAGCGCGGCGGCCGTTTCCTTTGCCTTGAATTCTCGCGCGTCGACACGCCTGTCCTCGATCGCGTTTACGACGCCTATTCGTTCGCGCTGATTCCGGCGCTCGGCAAGGCTGTGGCGGGCGACGGCGCGCCCTATCGCTATCTCGTCGAGTCGATTCGCCGCTTCCCGGGCGCCGAGCGCTTCCGCGCCATGATCGCCGATTCCGGCTTCGCGCGCGCCGATTTCACCAGATTGTCGGGCGGCGTTGTCGCTATTCATTCCGGCTGGAAGCTTTAAGCTTGTCGTTCCTTTTCGCTTTCGGCCATTTCCTTCGCCTCGCCCGCGCCGGCTTGGTGATGGCGCGCGAGGGCGTCTTTGTCGGCGTCGATCCGCTCCTGTTGCCGCCGCTCGCCCGCGCGCTGCTCACCCTCGTCAATCTCGCCGCCCGCCGGCGCGGACGCGGCGGTCTCGCCGCCGCCATCGCCCGGCTTGGCCCCTCCTACGTGAAGCTCGGCCAGTTTCTATCCACCCGCGCCGATATTTTCGGGCCTAAAGTGGTCAGCGAACTGGAGCTGCTGCAGGACCGGATGGCGCCGTTCCCGCGCAGCGTCGCGATCGCGACGGTCGAGAGCTCTTTCGGCGCGAAACTCGAGACGCTTTACGCCGATTTCGGCGAGGCGGTCGCCGCCGCGTCGATCGCTCAGGTGCACCGCGCCCGCGTCGTCGAAGGCGGCGAGACGCGCGACGTCGCGGTCAAGGTGCTGAGGCCAGGGGTCGAGCGGCGCTTCGCGCGCGATCTTTCCGACATGTTCTTCGCGGCGCGCCTTATCGAGCGCCTCGTTCCCGACATGCGCCGCCTCAAGCTGGTCGATGTGGTCGAGACTTTGGCGCGGTCGGTGCGCATCGAGACGGATTTCCGCCTCGAAGCGGCGGCGGCGTCGGAATTCGGCGAGAATGTCGGCGAGGACGAAGAGTTCCGCATTCCGAACGTCGATTGGAATCGCACCACGCGCGAAGTCCTGACGCTCGAATGGATCGACGGCGCGCCGCTGCACGATCCGGCGCTCCTGCAGCGTGAGGGATACGATCCGCCGACCGTGGCTCGCGCGCTGATCCAGTCGTTCCTGCGCCACGCCTTGCGCGACGGGTTTTTCCACGCCGACATGCATCAGGGCAATTTGTTCATCGACTCGCAGGGACGCATCGTCGCGGTCGATTTCGGCATTATGGGCCGGCTCGGCGTCAAGGAGCGGCGCTATCTCGCCGAGATCTTGTTCGGCTTCATCACCCGCGACTATCATCGCGTCGCCGAGGTGCATTTCGAGGCCGGCTATGTGCCGCGCGTTCATCGCGTCGAAGACTTCGCCCAAGCGATCCGCGCGATCGGCGAGCCGATCCATTCGCGCACCGCCGACCAAATTTCGATGGCCAAGCTCTTGTCGCTCCTTTTCGAAGTCACCGCCTTGTTCGACATGTCGACGCGGCTCGAACTGGTCATGTTGCAGAAGACCATGGTCGTGGTCGAGGGCGTCGCGCGGCGGCTCGATCCGCGCCTCAATATCTGGTCGACCGCGGAGCCGGTGGTCGGCGCCTGGATCGCCGACAAACTCGGGCCGCGCGGCAAGCTCGAAGATCTCGGCAGGTTGACCGGCCATTTGGCCCGCCTCGTCGTCGAAGGGCCGGAGCGCCTGGAGCGGGTCGGCCGCCTGGTCGAGAAGGGCGAAGCCGCCGCCGAGGCAAGCATCCGAGCCGATGAAGAGGAGCTGCGCCGCGGCGGCGTCCTCGGCGTCGCCGCGCTGTGGCTCATCGTGATTTTGCTGGTGATGATCTGGTTCAAGCTGTGAGCGCGGCGAGCGATCATGTCATTCCCGCGGGAGCGGAAATCCAGACGCGATGATCTGAAGGTCAAGGAGCTTCGACGGGCGCATCGCCCAGGACGAAGGGTGAGCGAAAATGTCCGGAACGTCTCTCTCCGCCGCCCGCATTCTGCTCATCATCGGCGGCGGCGTCGCGGCCTATAAGGCGCTCGACCTCATCCGCCGTTTGCGCGAGCGCGGCGCCAAGGTCCGCGTGATCATGACCCGGGCCGCCAAGCAATTCGTAACGCCGCTTTCGGCCGCCTCGTTGAGCAGCGAGAAAGTCTATGACGATCTCTTCTCGCTGACCGACGAAGCCGAGATGGGCCACATCGAATTGTCGCGCGCGGCCGACCTTCTCGTCGTCGCGCCGGCCACCGCCGACCTCATCGCGCGGATGGCGAACGGCCTTGCCGACGATTTGGCGACGACAGCCCTTTTGGCGACGGATAAGAAGACGCTGCTTGCGCCGGCGATGAACCTGCGCATGTGGCTGCACCCGGCGACGCAACGCAATGTCGCAACGCTTCAGAAAGACGGAGCGCTCTTCGTCGGGCCAACCGAGGGCGAGATGGCCTGCGGCGAATTCGGCCCAGGCCGCATGGCCGAGCCGCTGGACATCGTCGCGGCGGTCGAGGCGGCGCTCGCCGAGCCGACCACCCTGCCTTTGCCGCCCGTCGCGCGCGCGCCTCGGGACGAAAAGCCGCTCGCCGGGACGCATGTGCTGATCACCTCCGGCCCGACCCACGAGCCGATCGATCCGGTGCGCTTCATCGCCAATCGGTCGTCAGGCCGCCAGGGCCACGCCATCGCCGCGGCCGCCGCCGCGGCCGGCGCCCGCGTCACTTTGGTCAGCGGCCCGGTCGCCATCCCCGATCCCCCCGGCGTCGCCGCTATCCATGTCGAAAGCGCGCGCGAGATGCTCGAGGCGGTCGAAAAGGCGCTCCCCGCCGATATTTTCGTCGCCGCCGCGGCGGTCGCCGATTGGCGCGTCGCCGAGATCGGCGCCAACAAGCTGAAGAAAGGTTCGAGCGGCGGGCCGAGCCTGAAGCTGGTGGAGAATCCCGATATCCTCGCCTCGGTGGCGCAAAGCCCGAGCCGCCGTCCGGCCGTCGTCGTCGGCTTCGCGGCCGAGACGGAAAATGTTCTCGCTCATGCGCGCGACAAGCTTCTCAAGAAAAAATGCGACCTGATCGTCGCCAATGACGTCGGCGAGGGGACCGGCGTGTTCGGCGGCAGGACCAACCTCGTCCACTTGGTCTCCAAAGACGGCGTCGAGTCCTGGCCGTCTTTGGATAAGAGCGAAGTCGCGGCCCGGCTGGTTGAACGCCTCGCCGCCATGCGGGACGCAGCGAAGTGAACAATTCACCGGTCCTTCAAGTTAAGATTAAACGACTGGCGCATGCGGAGGGCTTGCAATTACCCGATTATCATAGTGAAGATGCTGCCGGTTTGGATCTCGTCGCCGCCCTGGCCTCCGGCGTCGAACTTGTCCTTGAACCGGGCGAGCGGGCGCTGATCCCCACGGGATTCGCGATCGAATTGCCCAGCGGTTACGAGGCGCAGATTCGGCCGCGGTCCGGTTTGGCGCACAAGTTCGGCGTCACGGTCCTGAATAGTCCCGGAACCATCGACGCGGATTACCGAGGTGAAATCGGCGTCATCCTCATCAATCTCGGCGACAGGCCGTTTTCGGTCGTCCGCGGCGCGCGCGTCGCGCAACTCGTCGTCTCCGCCGTGGCGCGCGTCGCGCTTACGGAAAGCGCTGCGCTTGCCGACAGCGCGCGCGGGGCGGGGGGATTCGGCTCCACAGGGATGGGGCGTGAGGAGAAATAGCGCATGAACCTCTTGTCCAGGCGCAGTATGTTGGCGATCGCGGCGGTCGTGGACGTTGCGCTGCACGCAAGACCGATGCCGGTGGCGGCGAAAGCGCTGGCGGCGCGTCACCGCCTGCCGCCGCGGCATTTGGAGACGCTCCTGCAAGGGCTCGTCCACGCCAACATCCTGAAAGGCGTGCGCGGGCCGCGCGGCGGCTATGAGCTCGCCCGCGAGCGCCGTAAGATCAGCGTCGGCGAAATCGTCCGCACCGCGCTGGCGCTCAGCGCCGCCGATCCGGAAGAGCTCGCCATCTCCTCGAAACTGATCGAGAGAATCGTCGAGCCGACGGTCAAGAAAGCTGGCGAGACCTTCCTCGCCAATCTCGACGCGGTGACGGTCGACGATCTTTGCAACGAGGCGATCGCCGCGCATATTCTCGAGGAAGAAAAGTCGAGCGGCGATTTCGCGATTTGATAGCGAGGCTGCCGACCACCCTCGTCCGGCGCGCCAGCCGGACGGACCTCTCTTAGCGTCTTGTCGTACTCTCTTTCGGGAGCTCTGGCCGTCGCCCCGGCGGGAGGGCGCAGGCGCGGTTTGGAAGATCGTATGGACACCCGACGCAGGGCTGATAGATTCCCCGATTGATCGCCGGCTTTTAGGAAAAAAGCCCGGAAAGAAATTGGAGTTCGGGAATATGGCCGCTGCTGAAACCGAGCAAAAGCGCGGGCGCGCTCCCGGCCGAGGGCGCATCTTCGATTCGATCACCGACACGATCGGCGACACGCCGCTGGTTCGGCTTGATCGCCTCGCCAAGGAGAAAGGCGTCGGCGCGCATTTGCTGGCCAAGCTCGAATTCTTCAACCCGATCGGCAGCGTCAAGGACCGCATCGGCGTCTCGATGATCGACGCGCTCGAAAAGCAAGGCAAGATCGCGCCTGGCCGGGGCGTTCTGGTCGAGCCGACCTCCGGCAATACCGGCATCGCCCTCGCCTTCGTGGCCGCGGCGCGCGGCTATCGCCTGATTCTCGTCATGCCCGAATCGATGTCGATCGAGCGGCGGAAGATGCTCGCGCTGCTTGGCGCCGAACTGGTGCTGACGCCGGCGCCGCTGGGCATGAAAGGCTCGATCGCTAAAGCGCAGGAAATCGTCGCGGCGACGCCGGGCGCGGTCATTCCGCAGCAATTCGAAAACTCCGCCAACCCGGATATCCATCGTCGCACGACCGCGGAGGAGATCTGGAACGACACGGGCGGCGAGATCGACGGCTTCGTCTCCGGCGTCGGCACCGGCGGCACGATCACCGGCGTCGGCCAGGTGTTGAAGCCGCGGCGGCCGTCGCTGAAAATCTTCGCGGT
>JAJPHH010000177.1 GCA_021325385.1 Alphaproteobacteria bacterium | reverse complement strand
TGAAGATCACCGCCCCGCCTTCCGCGGCGATGCGGCGGATCAAAGCGTAGATCTCGGCCTTGGCGCCGATATCGACCGCCGCGGTCGGCGAATTCAGCATGAAAATCCTGGCGCCGCTGGCGAGCCAGCGCCCGAGCACGGCCTTTTGCTGGTTGCCGCCGCTCAGCGAATCGATCGGCGCCTCGATGCTCGACGTCTTGACCGAGAGGCGTTTGGCGATGCGCTCGGCCTCGCTGCGCTCCTTGCGGCGGCGAATGAAGCGAATGACCGGATCGGCGACATATTGGCTGAGATTGGGCAGCGAGATGTTCTCGCGGACGCTGGCGCCCGGCAGCAGGCTCTCGGCATGGCGATCCTTGGGCGCCAAGGCGAGGCCCGCCGCCTTGGCGTCGCGCGGCGAGCGGAAATCGACCTCCGCCCCGCCGACGCTGAGGCGCCCGCCAGCCTTCGGAGTGCGGCCATAGAGGAGATCGAGCGCCTCTTCGGCGCCGCTGCCGGGCAGGCCGGCGACGCCGAGGATTTCATGCTTGCGCAGCTCGAACGACATTTCCGCAACCCGGCCGCCACGCAGCGCCTCGGCGCGCAGGACGACCTCGCCCAATTCGCGCTGGGCAGGCGCGGCCTCCTCGTCCCAGCTCTTCTGGGCGCCAACGATGGCTTCGATGATGGCGCGGCGCGACATCTGCTCGCGGGTCCAAGCGCCGACATTGCGCCCGTCGCGCAGCACCGTGACGCGATCAGCGATTTCGAACACTTCGGCCAGGCGATGGCTGACATAGAGGAAGGCGTGGCCTTTGGCGGCGAGGCGGCGCATATGGGCGAACAGGACCGAGACTTCGGCGGGGAGCAGGGCGGTCGTCGGCTCGTCGAGGACGATCAGCTTGGCGTTCGTGGCGATCGCCTTGGCGATCGCCGCCATCGCCGCTTCGTCCGGCCGGAGGCGGCGGACCTCGACGCGCGGATCGACATCGAGGCCGACCCGCGCCAGCAAGCTTCGCGCGCGGCGATGGGCCTCCGGCCAATCGACGAAGAAGCCGGCGCGGCGCGGCAGCTTTTCGGAGAGGAGCAGGTTTTCGCAGACCGAGAGCTGCGGCACGAGATTGAAATGCTGATGCACGACAGCAATGCCCAAAGCCGCCGCGGCCTGCGGCGAGGGCAGCGAGACCTCCGCGCCCTCGACCAGGATGCGCCCCTCGGTCGGCTGGCTGGCGCCGCAGATCTGCCGGATCAGCGTCGATTTGCCCGCGCCGTTCTCGCCGAGAAGCGCGTGGATCTCGCCGCGCCGGATCGTCAAATCGACGCCGTCGAGCGCCCGCGTGCCGGGAAACTGTTTCACCAGTCCCGCGACTTCGAGAAATATCTCGGCCTTTGCTTGGCCCGCCCCGTCCGGTTCGGACAGGGCGGGCGCAGCCTTCGTCGCGGACATGATCTCTTTAAAGCGGCGAAAAACCTAATTCGACTTCGGCAAATCGGCCGAATAAAGGACGCAGGTCTTGAAGTCGGGATATTGGCCCTTCGGCGGCGCGGTCTCCTTGGCGATGAGGCACGGCTTCTTGTAGATCTGGCGCTGCGGGAAGGACTTGCCGTCGACCGCGTCGGCGACCGCTTGCACCGCCTGCACGCCCATGCCGCGCACGTCATAGGCGATCGTCAGCCAGAACGGCGTGCTCTCGCGGATCATGTCATAGGCGGCGTCGTTGCCATCCATGCTGACGACAAACGGCTTCTTCTCGAGATGGGATTGCTGCACGGCGCGCGCCGCGGCGACGCCGACCTCGTCCCAGCCCATCCAGATCGCCTTCACGTTCTTATGGCCGGTCAGATAATCGGTGACCTTGTTGAACGTGTCGTCGACCTGGCCGGGAACCTTGATCTCCATCTCGGTGACTTTGATGTTCTTGTATTCGCCGACAACGGCATGGAAGCCGGCGTCGCGCTCGGCCAAAGCGGGCAGCACCGTCCAGTTCATCTTCAACACCTCGCCTTCGCCGTCGATGCGGGCGGCCAAAGCCGAGGCGGAAAAGACGCCGTCGGCGACGTTGTTCGAGCCGATATCGACGGTGATGCCCGGCACCATGCCGGAAAAAGTCGAGACGAAGGGGATGTGCGCCTTCGCCGCATTGGCGATGACGCCGCCCATCTGCGTATTGGCGGAGGCGATGTTGATCAGCGCGTCGAAGCCGCGCGTGATGAAGGTGTTGACCTGATTGTTGGTGGCGACCTGGTCGCCATTGCCGTCATAGGTCTCGACCGTCCAGCCGCGCTCCTTGGCGGCGGCGGTCGCCGATTCGATCATCGTGTGAATGGTCGGCGAGGCGCCGTTCACCGAGAAAATCGCGACTTTCAGCGCGGTCTTGGACTTTTCCTGCGCCGCCGCTGAGTCGACCAGAGCGGTTGTCGCCAAAAGCCCGGCCGTGGCGGCAATCAAGGTCTTCACCTGCATGCTTCCCTCCCTGCGAGCGTGAACTTTTCGAGAGAGAAGACGGGCCGAAAGGCGGCGCGCCCGCGGCGCGGCTTCCTCCCGGATGGCGTCCGCTCGCTCCCGGTAACGTTTCCTCCAGGCGGCGTTGCGCAGCCGCAGCTTGTTGACGCAAAGCGTAGCGACGAGACCCAAGATCGTCAACAGTTTTGATGAACATTATTGTCATACAATGTCGCATGACATAAAACGGGCCGGCGCAAGCGCGACCGCGACCGAGGAGAATGGCCGTGTTCAGCGCCGGCGGCGCGAAAGGGATCGGCCTCGCCGGCGCGCGGCGCTTCGGCAAGCTATGCGACGATGGTTTTTTGGTCGGCAAGACGAAGCGGCCGCTGCGAAGCGGCGGCGGAAGCCGATCACGGGGCGGGCTCGCCCGCTCGCGCGGTCGCCGGTCCGGAGGCGTCGATGATCGAAGGCGAGACCGTCTTCTTTGGCGCCCGACAGTACGTGATCGCCTAAACAAAAGGAGTAGGCTTTGCGCGGCAGAGGACGGCTCACGCTCGAAAGGCTCGGCTACTCGATGCCGGCCGACGCGCCGGCGTACCAGGCGCCGCCCTATCACTACCGCAACGCGCAGGCGGTCTCGATCAAATTCGAGACCGATGCGGACGCCGCTCTCGACGTCTTGCCCGAGCCGCTGGAGCTGATCGAGCCGGCTTGCGCCAATCTCTCGGTCTATTGGTACCCTTTCAGCACGTTCGGTCCGTATCACGAGGCGATTTTGCGGCTCTATGCGCGTTATGACGACAAGCCGCTCACCTACATCCAGCAGATTTTCGTCGACACCGAGCCGCCGCTTCTCGCCGGCCGCGAAGTGTGGGGCTTTCCGAAGAAGCTCGCGCAGATCGAGCTGGCGCGCGATCGCGACATGATTGTCGGCAAGCTGGAGCGGCCGGCGGGCGTCAGGCTCGCGACGATCGTGATGCGGCCCGAGCAGCCGGTCTCGCAACTCGGCTCGAACGGCCCGACGACCGGGCTCCGGATCATCCCTTCCGCCGATCCGGCGACGACGCGGCCGGCGCTGGCCGAACTCGTCGCCGCCGATTCGCGGCACAGTCTGCGCGAAGCCTGGGAAGGACCGGCCTCGATCTCCTTTCCGGATCGCTCGTCGTTGGATCCGGTCGATCGCTTTCCGGTGCGGCGGATCGTCAAGGCCGTCTATATGGAATACGACATCACGCTTCCCGCCGGTCGGGTGATCGCCCGGCTATGAGCGAAGCCTATACCCGCCGCCTCGATTTCGAAGGCGCGATCAATTTCCGCGATCTCGGCTGCTATCCCGTTGCGGGCGGCCGGCATACGCGCTGGCGCCGGTTGTTTCGCGCCGACAGCCTTGCCGATCTGACGCGCGCCGATCTTGCGCGGCTCGACGCGCTCGGCCTGCGCGGGCTGGTCGATTTCCGCACCGATCTGGAGCGCGCCCTCAAGCCCAACCGCCTGCCCGAGGGCGCGCGCATCCGCACGCTCGAGCTCGGCTTCCTGCCGGCCGGCACGCTCGAAATGCTCGAGCGGGTACGATCGGGGCGGATCGACAC
>JAJPHH010000042.1 GCA_021325385.1 Alphaproteobacteria bacterium | reverse complement strand
TTCCCGCAAAATTTGGGGCAACCGCGGGCCCTTAAGTCATCGGCCCCCGTCGATTTGAGGGCGCTGGGGCGACCTTGGGCAGCCTTTCAATTCATTTTTCTTCCCCCCCCCCCCCGTCGTTGCTGTTAGGATGCCGCCTGCGCAGGCCCCGCAAGTTGGCGAGGGGAAGTGGACCAAGACGCGATCCTGACGCATCTCGTCGCAGCGCAACGAGCCGTCGAACTCGGCGAGCAGCATCTCTTGCGCCAGCGTCGGCTTATCGCCGACTTGGAGCGCCGCGGCTTCGACGCGCGCATGGCCCGCCGTCTGCTCGCCACGTTCGAGCAATCGCAGGCCCTTCATGTTTTCGACCGCGATCGATTGCAGCGGGATTTGGCGCAGGCCCTGCGCAGCCTTTCCGCCTGATTTTTATTTTCTTTCCCCCCCCCCCCGTCTTAGCTGTTAGGCTTGGGCCGGCGAGGAAGCGCATTCAAGGATGAGCGAGATGGCGGCGGACGACGACGGAACGGCTCAATCCGGCGCATCGCTCGATACGGAGGCCCGCGTCAAGCCGACGGTCGTCGGAATCGGCGCCTCGGCCGGCGGCGTTCACGCTCTGCAGGATTTTTTCGAGGCGCTGCCCGACACGACCGGCGCCGCCTTCGTCGTCATCGTCCACCTCGCTCCCCAGGCGCGCAGCGACCTTGCCGCGATCCTCTCGGGGCGCACGCGCATGCGCGTCGAACAAGTGCAAGATACGGTGCCGCTGCAGGAGGACTGCGTCTACATCATCCCGCCGGATCGCCGCCTGCACATCGACGACCAGCATATATCGTCCGCTCCGTTCGACGAGCCGCGCGGCCAGCGCGCGCCGATCGACTTGTTCTTCCGCTCCTTGGCCGAACGTCACGGCGACGGCTTCGCCGTGATTCTGACCGGGGCCGGGGCGGACGGCGCCATCGGCGTGCGGGCGGTGAAAGAATCCGGCGGCGTCGTTCTCGTTCAGGATCCGAGCGAAGCCGAATATCCGTCCATGCCGCGCGCCGCCATCGCGACCGGCGTCGCCGATGTCGTCCTGCCGATACGAGAGCTCGCCGGCCGCCTCGCCGAGCTCATCGCCAACAAGGACAGCGCGGCGGACGTCGGGAATCGCTTCGACGACGAGATTTTGCGGCGCATCCTCGCCCATGTGCGAGTGCGCACCGGGCACGATTTCTCGAAATACAAGCGCTCCACGATCATGCGCCGCATCGCCCGCCGCATGACCGTCACCCGGACGAGCGACCCGCGCGATTATTACGAACTCCTGCGCGACAACGAAGAGGAGGCGCAGGCGCTGCTCGGCGATCTCCTCATCTCGGTGACGACGTTCTTCCGAGACGGCGAGGCGTTCAAGGCTCTCAAGGAGCAGGCGCTGCCTGAACTGTTTCAAGGCAGGGAGCGCGCCGACTCGATCCGCGTCTGGACGCCAGGCTGCGCGACCGGCGAAGAGACCTATACGATCGCGATGCTGTTGATCGAGGAGGCGTCGCGCCACGAAGTCCGGCCGTCCATTCAGATTTTCGGCTCCGATCTCGACGCGCGCGCCTTGACCACTGCGCGGGAGGGGCGCTTTCCATCGGCGATCGAAACCGATGTCGGCGAAGAGCGGCTGCGGCGGTTTTTCGTGCAGGAAGGCGACCATTATCGCGTCAGGCAAGAGTTGCGCGACATCGTCCTCTTCGCCAATCACAGCCTGCTCAAGGACCCGCCCTTCTCGCGCCTCGACCTCATCTCCTGCCGCAACCTGCTCATCTATCTCGACCGCGAGCTGCAACAGCAGGCTTGCAGCATGTTTCATTATGCGCTGAAGCCGGGCGGCTTCCTGCTGCTCGGCTCGTCGGAGACGGCCGACAATCCGCCCGGCCTTTTCCGCGTCGTCGACCGCAAGGCGCGGCTCTACCGGTCGTCGGCGACGGCCGGCGACAAGCCGCGGCTGCTGCCCCGCCTGCTCGGCGGCATAAGGCTTCCCGAGCAAGCCGCGCAATTCGGCGGGCGATCCGAAAGCCCGAGCGCCGTTCTCAGCGAAGCGGCGAGCCACCGCCAGGCGATCGAGCGGCTGGCGCCGCCAAGCGCTCTGGTCGACGCCAGCCATCGCGTCGTGCATCTCTCCGACAATGCCGGGCGCTATTTGCAGCCGTCCGGCGGCGCGCTGACCGGCGACATTGTCGACCTCGCGCGGCCGGAATTGCGCTTCGAATTACGCAGCGCGCTGCACCGCGTCTTCGAACGGCGGCAACCGACGCTGAGCCTGCCGATCCTGGTGCGCTTCAACGGTTCGCCGCATCGCGTCCACATCCAGGTCAAGCCCGCGGACGAAGATGGGGGCGCGACCCCGCACAACGCCGTCGTCATGTTCATCGAGGGCGAGCCGGTCGAGCAAGCAATCGCCGATGCGAGCGCCGACCAGAGCGCCGCGCATGACGAGCTCATCCGCCGCTTGCGCGAGGAATTGCAGCTCACCCAATCGCGCCTGCGCACGACGAGGGAGGAATCGGACGCGGCTAACGAAGAATTGCGCGCGGCCAACGAAGAGCTGCAATCGATCAACGAAGAATATCGCTCGACCTCGGAAGAGCTCGAAACGAGCAAGGAGGAGTTGCAGTCGATCAACGAGGAGCTGCAGACCGTCAACAGCGAATTGAAGCTGAAGCTCGAAGCCGTGTCGCGCGCGCATAGCGATTTGCAGAATCTGATGGCGGCGACCGATTTCGGCACGCTGTTCCTCGATTCCTCGCTGCGCATCAAGCGCTTCACGCACCCGGTGACGGAGCTGTTCTCGATCACGCCGAGCGACGAAGGCCGGCCGATCGCCGATTTCGCCCATCGGCTCGAATACGATCAATTGACCGCCGACGCGCAGGCGGTCCTCGCGCGGCTGACGCCGATCCGCCGCGAGGCCCGCAGCCGCGACGATCGTTGGTACGACGTAAGGCTGCGGCCCTATCGGACCGTCGACGACAAGATCGACGGCGTGGTGATCACCTTCGTCGACATCACCGAACGTCGGCAGGTCGAAGAGGCGTTGCGGACCAGCGAGCAATCGCTTCGGCAAGTCAAGCGGCTGGTCGATGTCTCGCACAATCCGATCTTCATTTGGGAGCTCGACGGCGGCATCATCGAATGGAACCGCGGCAGCGAGGAGCTCTACGGCTATAGCCGCGAGGAGGCGCTCGGCAAGCGGAAAGACCGCCTGCTCGCCACGTCCCTGCCGGGCTCATCCTTCGGGGAATTCCGCGAGAAGCTGGTCGAATACGGCGGTTGGAGCGGCGAGCTAAAGCATACGACAAAGAACGGTCGTGAATTGACCGTCGAAAGCCACGTCGTCCTTGAAACGATCGAGGGAAAACGGCTCGCGCTCGAGAGCGTCACCGATATCACCGAACGCAAGGAATGGGAGAAGCGGCAGAGATTGTTGCTCAGCGAACTGACCCATCGGGTCAAGAATACGCTGACCGTCGTTCAAGCCATCGCCGCGCAAACCTTGCGCGGCCATGTCGGCGAGGAATTCATCGCCCGGTTCAGCGGCCGCCTCGCCGCGCTCGCCGCCGCCCATAACCTGCTGGTCCAGACCGAATGGAAAGGCGCCGATCTCGGCGCGCTCGCCCGCAGCCAGCTCGAAGCGCATGTCCTGGAAAATCCCGACCGCGTCCGGTTCGAGGGCGAGCCGATCCTGCTGCCGGCCGATCTGGCGACGCCCTTCGGCCTGGTCGTCCACGAGCTGGCGACCAACGCCGCCAAATATGGCGCCCTCTCCAAGCCCGGCGGCGTCGTTCACGTCAATTGGAGCATCCGGAGGCGGAACGATAAGCCCGCGGTGCGAATTGTCTGGCGCGAGGAGGGCGGACCGCCGCCGCAGCGGCCGCGAGCGGGATTTGGCACGTCGCTGATCGAGCGAGGAATCCCGGGCGCGACCGTGACGAACGATTTCGGCCCGGCGGGGCTCGTCTGTACGATCGAAATCCCGTTGCCGGAAGGCTCAGTGCATGGAGCGACGAACTGAAAATCCTGCGCCGAATTCGTCGGTCGGTCCCCTGCAAGGCGCGCGGATTCTGGTCGTCGAGGACGATTTTTTCATCTCGATGGAGCTCGAGTCGATCCTGAGCGAAGCAGGCGGCGAAGTCGTCGACCTTTGCCACACGGTCGAGGAGGCGCTCGCCGCGATCGAGAAGGACGGGCTTTCCGTCGCTCTGCTCGATTACCGCATGGGCCGAGAGACGACCGAAGACGTGGCGCGCAGCCTCGACCGCAGGCGCGTCCCTTTCGCCTTCTACACCGGACAAGCCGAGGTTGACCCGCTCCGCGCCGAATGGCCGGATTGCGAGATTGTCTCCAAACCGGCCCGGCCGCAGGCGCTCGTCAAGACCGTCGCCGACCTGATCGGCCGCAATGCCCACTAACGGCTGAGCGCGGCGAGCGGCAACCTGGTCATGGGCTCACGCGCGGCGGTACGAGCGCCGACGATCAGTGGAGCGCAAATTCGCCGCCGAGGGCGCGGATCTCTGCCGGGCCGATCAGGCGGCAATGAGCGACGCGCACCGAATGGAGCGGCCCGTCGAGCTTCTCTTGCCAAAAAGCAAGGAACTTCGTCAGGACCGGAAATTGCGGCGCGAGGTCGTAGTCCTGCCAGACATAGCTTTGCAGCAATCGAGGATGATCGGGCAGCCGGTAGAGAATTTCCGCCGTGGTCAGGCTGAAGCCTTCGAGCTGCCGCACGAATTCGCGGGACGCAACGCGGGTCGTCATCGCCGATCTCCTTCGCCGAGGACCGTCTTCTGCTTACGGTCCTCGACGCGCTGCTGAAACAACGACATTGCGCGCTCAAATGTTTAATCAAATCCTAATGATGGCGAGCAGCTAGCCGGTCAGCGCGCGCTGCGCCGCGCGCAGCCCCTCGGGCGTGTCGACATCGAGCGTCGCGCCGTCGTCGTCGACCGCGACTTCGAGCAAGCGGCTCGGCGGCAGCGCCGCGAGCAAGGGCCGCGCGCCCTCGTCGCCCGCGAGCTTCGACACCTCGTCAAAAAGGCGCCGGCCGAGCACGACCGGATTGCCCCGCCGCCCGCGCCTGACCGGCGCCGCCGCATGGGCCTCGGGCTGGGCCGCGAACGCGGCGACGAGGCGGTCGATCAGCGCCGCGGTCACCGCGGGCATGTCGGCGAGCAACACGATCGCGCCGGCCGCGTCCGGCGGCAGCGCGGCGAGCCCGGCCTGCAAAGACGAGGCGAGGCCGGAAGAATAGGCCGGGTTATGAACGAATTGCGCGGGCAAGCCGCGCAACGCCGTCTCGACCGCCTCCCGCGCATGGCCGGTCACGACGACCACCGGCCGCGCGGCGGAGGCGAACGCCGCCTCGGCGGCGTAGCGCGCCAAAGGCTTGCCGGCGACGAAAGCCGCCAGCTTCGTCGCCTCCCGCCCGCCCGCGGCCGCGAAGCGCTGCGAGCGGCCTGCCGCGAGGATCAGGGCCGCGATTTTCTTTACCATGACCTCGGCCAGTTCTCCGTCTCGCCGGGAGGCGTCGTCCGTCCCATGGTCCCTTAAGGCTCCCTTCACCGTTGTCGATTGAGGATGACGTTTGGGCCGGGCGCAACAGAAATCCGCGTTCGAGCGGCGCCGCGCGGCCTCGAGCCAGGGCTGGGGCGAAGTCTATGGATAGGAGCGGCGTCGCGTTCTACTGGTTGAGCCGCTCGGGAGCAGAGCCGCCGCCGGAATGGCGCGGCGAGGACTTCGCCGTCGCGCCGACGACCGCCGCGCCGGGCGAGGCGGCGGCGGTTTTCCTCACTGCGAGGCCCGAGACGATCGCATCGGCCTGCGGCGAAATTCGACAAAAACTCGGCGCTGCGGCCTATATCGTTCTCGTCGCCGACGAAGCGGGCGGCGAGGCCGCAGAATTGATCGGCGACCTGGTCGACGACGTCTGCCCGGCCGAGGCGTGCGGCGCGCCAGCGCTGTTGGCGCGCGTCAAAGCCCGCGCCCGCGAACGGCTCGACGCCGCCCGCTCGCTCGCCGCGCTCGAGCGGCGCCGCGCGCAGATCCAAGCCGCCATCGACGCGCTGCCGACGCCGATTTTCTTCAAGGACGTCAATGTCCGCTATACCGGCTGCAACAAGGCGTTCGAGCGATGTCTCGGCCTGCCCGCCGACGCGATCATCGGCCAGAGCGTTTACGGGGTCGCCCCGCCGGAACTGGCTCGACGGTACGAGGCTGCGGATCGCGCCTTGCTCGAAGCGGGCGGCGAACAGATCTACGAAGCAAAGGTACGTTACGCCGACGGCGCTGACCACGAGGTGATGTTCCATAAGGCGGTCTTCCGCGACGCGGCCGGCGCTCTCGCCGGACTGGCCGGCGTCATGCTCGACATCAATCAGCGCAAACGCGCAGAAGCCGCGTTGCATGAAAGCGAGCAGCGCTATCGCGACGTGTTCGAACACGCGTCCGACTGCATCGCGCTGATCGACGTGACGCCGGACGGCCGCTATGTCCTCGCCGCCGCCAATCCCGCCGCGCGGCGCGCCTGCGGCATCCCCGAAGACGGGGTCGATCAGCCGATCGAGCTCACCTTGTCGGAGGCCGCGGCGGCGCCGTTCATCGACCGCCTGGCGGAATGCTCGACGGCGCAAGCGACCATCCGCTACGAGACGCTGTTCAAAGGCCCGCTCGGCGTCCGCACGTTCGCCGTCAATCTCGTGCCGGTCGCCGCCGCCGGCAAGGCGACGCACCGCGTCATCGCGCTCGCGCGCGACATCACCGACGAGCGTGAAGTCGAACGGTTGCGGAGCGACAGGGAACGGGATTTCCGTACGCTCGTCGACAATTCGCCGGATTCGATCGTTCGATACGATCGCGCCTGCCGCCGCCTCTTCATCAATCGCACGGTCCAGTGCACCCTCGGCCTCGACCCGGAAACTTCCCTCGGCATGACGCCGACCGAAGCCAAAGTTCTCGGCGACGCCGAGCAGGAGAGGCTTTATCAAGATTGGCTGCTCGGCGTCATGGCGGCGGGCAGACCCGACGAACGGCACTTCACTTATGTCAGGCCGAGCGGGGACCGGCGGATTGCAATGGTGCGGGCCATTCCCGAGCGCAGCGCCAATGGCGAAGTCATCAGCGTGCTTTCGGTCGGCACCGACGTCGACGATCGCATCAAGGCCGAACGGCAATTGCGCCAGCGCGAGCAGGATTTCCGGACCCTGGTCGAGAACTCGCCGGACACGGTGATCAGGTACGACGCCGAGTGCCGGCGCGTCTACGTGAATCCGGCCGGACAGAAATTGTTGGGCGAGAACCGAACCGTCCTCGGCGGCACGCCGACAAACGGCCCGATCGTCAATGTCGAAGAATATATGGCCAAGCTGCGCGAAGTGATGGCGACCGGCCGCGAAGGCGAATTGGAGTGTCCGTCGATTCGGCCGGACGGATCGACCCTCTACGGCCATATTCGCATCGTCCCGGAATTCGACGCCAATGACAGAGTCGTCGGCGCGTTGGCGATCGGCCGCGACATCACCGAGGCCGTGGAAAATCGGCGCAAGGTCCAGCGGCTCGCCTTCTACGATTCCTTGACTGGGCTGCCGAACCGCGCGCTGCTCGGCGAGCGCATCGCCGAACTGGCCTCGCGTCCGGACGGCGGCGGCGACTTCGCGCTGATGCTGCTCGATCTCGACCGGTTCAAGGAGGTCAACGACACGTTCGGCCACGCGGTCGGCGACGAGCTTCTGCGCCAAGTCGCGGCGCGCCTGCGCCGCTGCATCCGCCGGACGGATACGATCTCGCGGCTCGGCGGCGACGAATTCGCAATTCTCCTCCCCAATCCGGCCAAGGACAGGGATTTCTCGGCGCTCGCCGCCAAGATCCTCCAAGCCTTCGCCCGGCCGTTCCATCTCTCGGGGCGGGAGATCGCCATCTATGCGAGCATCGGCGTCGCCGAATGCGCCTGCGGCGCGTGCGACGGCGAGGAGGTCCATGTCGATACGCTGCTCAAGCGGGCCGATTCCGCGATGTACCACGCCAAGCGGATGGGACGGAACAATTTCCAATTCTTCACGCCGGAAATGACCGCGCGCAACGTCTGGCGCATGGCGATCGCCACCAATCTGCGCAAGGCGATTTCGCGCGGCGAGCTCGACCTCTATTTCCAACCGCTGGTTTCGCTGAAGTCGCGGAAAATCCTCGGCGCCGAGGCGCTGCTGCGTTGGCGCCACAGCGAGCTTGGCTTTCTCACGCCCGACAAATTCATCGGCATCGCCGAGGAATCCGGGCAAATCGTCGAGATCGGCCGCTGGGTGCTGGCGGACGCCTGCCGGCGCGTCGTCGAATGGAACAAGGCCGCCGCGCCGGCGCAGGTCTCGGTCAATCTGTCGAGCCGGCAATTCGTGAGGAGCGACCTTGTCGGCTCGCTCCGCGAAATCTTGCGCGAGACCGGCTGCCGTCCGGATTGGCTGGAGCTCGAAATCACCGAAAGCCTGCTGCTCGAGGACAATCAGAACGTGCGGCAAATGCTCGGCTCGTTCCGCGAGATGGGCGTCTCCATCGCGGTCGACGATTTCGGCACCGGCTTCTCGGCGCTGAGTTACCTGACCCGCTTCCCGATCAGCACGCTGAAGATCGATCGCAGCTTTATCCGGGACGTCGATCACGATCCGAAGCGGGCGGAGCTCGTCAAGGCGATCATCGGCATCGCGACGGCGCTCGAACTCAAGCTGATCGCCGAGGGCGTCGAGAACGAGGCGCAGGCCGATTTTCTGCTCCGCGCCGGCTGCGAGGAGGCGCAGGGCTTCCTCTTCGGCCGGCCGACGCCCGAGGCGGAGTTCAGAACCCTGCTTCTCGACCAGCGCGGCGCGCCGGCCGCGACTCGCGACCGAGGCTCGCGAGCGAGACGGGCGTCCGCCGCGGCGTAGCGGCGCGCCGCCGGCTCGCCTCAAGTCTTGTGATCGGCCGCCTCCGGCGCCGCGCGCTCGCCAAGCCGCGGCTGCGGGCGCTGCGGAATTTCCATCAGCAGGCCGCCGACGCCCATGGCGCGGATGTCCTTGGGTCCGATCGGCACGCTGGCGAGGAGGCGCTGCAGCACCCAGTCGAAGCCGTTCTCCTTGGGCGAGCGGGCGCAGCCTGGCGCGCCGATCACCGGCCGGCCGGCCAATTCGCCGAGCAGCAGCAGATTGCCGGGATCGACCGGCATGCCGAAATGATCGATCCGGCCGCCGCGCTTCTCGATCGCCGCCGGGATCACATCGCGCCGGTCAGTGATGGCGGAGGCGCCGAAGACGATGACGATATCGCTTTCCGGCGCGACCTTGTCCAAGGCCTCGGCCAAAGCCGCGGCCTCGTGCGGCGCGCGCTCCTCGCGCTGAATGCGCGCCGCAGCGGGGGCGAGCCGTTCCTCGAGCACGCGCAACGTCTTGGCGACGACGCTCGGCTTGACGCCTGGCAGCAAGGTCGAGACCACGCCGATGCGCAAGGGCCGGAAGGGCGCGACGCCGACCGCGTTCTCGCCGGCGCTCGCCAGCGCCGCCTCCAGGGCGGCGCGGCGCGCCGAGAACGGAATGATCTTGACGGTCGCGACCATGTCGCCCGGCGCGACGACGTGATAACGCGGCAAGGTGGCGACCGTGATCGCCTCGTCGACGCCGTTCAAGCGATCGACCGCCGCTGCGTCCACGAGCAGGATTCCGGCGGCCTCGGCGAAGAGATTGACGCGCCCGGTGAAGGCGCGTTCGAGCCGGACATTGCGGCCGGCGAGCTTTTCGGCGAGTCGCCGCGCCGCTTCATCCTCGCCGACATCGTCAGGCTCGAGCTGCGCCGCGACGATCTCGGCGATCCCGGCGGCGGCCAGCGCCTCTTTATGCTGGCGGGTCACGACCTGACCTTTTTTCAGGGTCAGCCCGCCGCTGCGGATCGTGTGCGCGACGATCGCGCCTTCGGCCTCGGCGACCGGAACCGGTCCGAATTTCACGCCGCCTTTTCCTCCGAACGCAGCGGCTTCTGGCGCAGCGCGCGGATCATTTCGCCGGCGATCGAGACCGCGATTTCGGCCGGGCTCACCGCGCCGATATCGAGGCCGATCGGCGCGTGAATGCGCGCCAATGCCGCTTCCGAAAAACCCTTGGCGCGCATGCGCTCCAGCCGCCGGCCATGCGTCTTCCGCGAGCCGAGCGCGCCGATATAGAAGCACTCCGCCTTGAGGGCGCGCTCGAGCGCCGGATCGTCGATTTTCGGATCATGGGTCAGAAGCGCGATGGCGCTGTAGCGGTCCAGCGGCGCGCGGTCGAGGACTGCGTCCGGCCATTCGGCGATCAACTCGACGTCGGGAAAGCGCTCGGGGCTGGCGAAAGCGGTGCGCGGATCGACGATGACAGGATCGAGGCCGCAGAGCTTGGCGATCGGCGCCAGCGCCTGGCTGATATGGACTGCGCCGATCAGAACCAGCCGCACGGCCGGAACCTGGACGGTGAGGAAATAGCTCTTCCCGTCGAATTCGACCGTGCCGCTTTTGCCGGAGCGCAAGGCCGGCTCGAGCGCCGCCTCCATGAGATCGCCTGGGACATCCTCGGCCTTGACCAGGCGTTGGACGCCGCCGCCCAATTCGGTGATCAGGACGCAAGCGCGACGCGCCGCGCGCTCGGCGTTCAAGGCCGCCAGCAGATCGAGCCGCATCAGTCGAGCCTCTCGACATAGACCTTGATGCGGCCGCCGCAGGAAAGGCCTGCTTTCCAGGCGGTCTCGTCGGCGACGCCGAATTCCAACATTTTCGGCGCGCCCGCGGCGATCACGTCGAGCGCCTCGGTGACGACCTCGCCCTCGACGCAGCCGCCCGAGACCGAGCCGAGAAAATTGCCCTCAGCGTCGATCACCAAATGGCTGCCGACCGGCCGCGGCGCCGAGCCCCAGGTCTCGACGACCGTGGCGATGGCGACGTCGCGCCCTTTGCTGCGCCAATCCTCGGCTGCCGCGAGGATGTCTTGTTCGGTTGAGAGCATGATTTGGCTTCCCTAGCGCCGTGCCGGCCAGCATAGCGTAAAGCGCGGCTTTTCCAGAAGCGAAATGGTCATGCGGGAATAGCGACGCAAGGGGCTGCCTCGAGGGACTGAGCTGCTGCGCAGATCAGCACCCCGCCGCATACAAATCCCAGCGGCCGGGCAGCCCTTTCAGCTCATGCGCGCCGCGCCCGGCGAAGCTCAGTCGGGCGCCGAAGAGCAGATCGGCGACCGCGCGCGAAACCAGGACCTCGCCGGGCGCGCATTTGCGCATTACGCGCGCCGCGGCGTGAACGGCGAGGCCGCGCACATCGCCGCATCGCAATTCGACCTCGCCGGCATGGAGGCCGACGCGCAGTTCGAGGCCGATCAGCTTGACGGCCGTCTGCAGCGCCACGGCGCAGCGGACGGCGCAGTCCGGAACGGCGAAAGTCGCCAGCACGCCGTCGCCGGTGGTCTTGGCCAGGACGCCCGAATAGCGGCCGACGATTTCGCGCGCCAGATCGTCATGGCGGTCGAGGAGGCGGCTCCATTCTTCGTCGCCCAGTTCGGCCGCGCGGCGGGTCGACTCGACGATGTCGGTGAACATGACGGTCGCCAGGACGCGCGCGCGGCGCTCCAGGCGGCGCTCGGCGGGCCGAAGAAAGAGGTGTGCGCCCGGCAATGCGCATTCGCCTTGGCTCCGATCGGCGCCTCGCGCCAGACGCAAGCCTGGATGGATGCAGGCCGGCGAAGGCATGTCCGGCGAATTCATGACGAGGCCCATGACCGGCTCCCATATCGTCCGCTTTCGCCTCTATGACGAACGAGAGCCGCGGTTTTGGACAAGCTGAACTTTTTTTCGAGCGCAGGCGACGCGGCGCGGCTCACGCCGACAATTTCAACCAGGCTTTCGGATCGGCGAAGGTCGGGCGTTCTTCGGCCAAGGCCCGGCAGAGATCGGCCATGCTGGCGAGGCTGTGGATCGGCCGAAATTCGTCAACCTCGGGCAGCATGGCCCGGACGCCCTGCGCCTTGGCCTCGAAGCCGCCATAGCGCAGCAGCGGATTGGCCCAGATCAGCTTGCGGCACGATTTGCGCAGGCGCTCCATTTCGAGCCCGAGCGCCCGGACGTCGTCGCGCTCGAGCCCGTCGGTGAACAGGAGCACGATCGCGCCCTGGCCGAGCACGCGGCGCGACCATTCGCGGTTGAAGCGATGGAGCGCCGCGCCGATGCGCGTGCCGCCCGACCAGTCCTTGACCTGGTCCGAACAGAGCGCCAGCGCCTCGTCGACGTCTTTTTCACGTAAGGCGCGGGTGACGTTGGTCAGGCGCGTGCCGAAGAGAAAGGTCGAGACGCGACGGCGCTCGCCGAGCGCATGGACGAAGTGGAGAAAGATGCGGGTATATTCGCTCATCGAGCCGGAAATGTCGCAGAGTACGACGATCGGCGGATGGCGCACGCTGCGCGCGCGGAACGCGAGATCGATGGTCGACCCGCCGGCCTTGAGCGAGCGCCGGAACGAGCGGCGCGGATCGACGCGAAGCCCGCGTCGGTCCGGAACGAAGCGCCGCGTCCTGACCGCATGGGCGGGCAGGCGAAGCTTGGCGATCGCGTCCCGCGCCGCGATGATCTCGGCTGCATTCATCTGGGCGAAGTCCTTTCTCTGCAGGACTTCGGCGGCCGACATGGTCAGCCGCGCGTCCAAATCATGCGAGGGCTCGGCTTTGGCGTCGCGCGGGGTCTTGAAGAACGCGTCGGCGATCCGGCTGGCGCCGGCCTCGGCGCGCTCCAGGCGCTTGGCAGGCTCGGCCATGGGCGACATCATCGCGATCAGCTTTTCGATGAAGCCGCGGCGTTTCCAGAAGATGCGGAAGGCCTGATCGAAAAGCAGAGAATGTTCGTGTTTCTTGACGAAGACCGCGTGCAAAGCCGCATAGAAATCCGCACGATTGCCGACGCCCGCCGCCTCGACGGCGGCGAGCGCGTCGAGCACCGCGCCCGGCCCGACCGGCAATCCGGCCTCGCGCAAAGCGCGGGCGAAATAGAGGATGTTGGTCGCAAGCTGGCCCGAGCCGGAGGAGGAGTGGTTTACAGACATAGGCGATGAGCTCATTCCGCCGCTGCACGCCCCCTCCCGTACCCTCCCCCGCTTCGCGGGAGAGGGGATCCTCGGCGTCGAGGATCACGCTTGCGCAAGGCGCGGCTGAAAGGTTTTGAACCACGGCGCGCGGGGCCCCCTCTCCCGCGAAGCGGGGGAGGGTACGGGAGGGGGCCGCGCCGGCTCACCGCGCCGACGCCCGCAGCTCGCTGCGCACGCTTTCGACCAGCTCCGCCGCTTTCGCGCCGCCGATCTTGGCGATGTCGTCCTGGTATTTCAGCAACACGCCGAGCGTGTCGGAGACTTGCGCCGGATCGAGCGCGACCGCGTCGAGTTCGGTCAAGGCGCTGGCCCAATCGAGCGTCTCGGCGACGCCGGGCGCCTTGAACAAATCCTGCTTGCGCAAGGCCTGGACGAAGGCGACCAGCTCCTCGGTCAGGCGCTTCGGCGCTGCGGGCGCCTTCGCCTTGACGATTTCGATCTCGCGCGGCGCGTCCGGATAGCCGAGCCAATGATAGAGGCAGCGGCGCTTCAGCGCGTCGTGGATTTCGCGGGTGCGGTTGGACGTGATGACGACGATCGGCGGATGCTCCGCCTTGATCACGCCGAGTTCCGGCACGGTGATCTGAAAATCGGAGAGCACCTCCAGCAAGAAGGCCTCGAACGCTTCGTCGGCGCGGTCGATCTCGTCGATCAGCAGGACGGGCGGTCCTTCCGGCGCCGGCTCCAAGGCTTGCAGCAACGGGCGCTTGATCAGATAGCGATCGGAAAAGACGTCGTGCTCCATCCGCTCCTTGTCGTGCTCGCCGGCCGCTTCGGCGAGGCGGATCGCCATCATCTGCGCGGCGTAGCTCCATTCGTAGACGGCGGAGGCGACGTCGAGGCCTTCATAGCATTGCAGGCGGATCAGTCGGCGGCCGAGCGTCGCCGCGAGGACCTTGGCGATCTCGGTCTTGCCGACGCCGGCCTCGCCTTCCAGAAAGAGCGGCCGGCCGAGGCGGAGGCTCAAGAACAGCACCGTCGCCAGCGAGCGCTCGCCGACATAATCGGCCCTGCGCAGCAGAGCCAGCGTCTCGTCGATCGAGCCGGGCAAGGGCGATGCGCCATCGGCCCGAATTGTGTCTGGCATGCCTCGATCGCTCCGCATCCGATAGGCGCTCCCGGGAACGCCTTTCTCGCCAATCTCCCGTTTCACAGAAGGCCAAGGAAGACAAGGCGCAACGGCCACGCTCCGCGAAGCGCGAGAGGGGCCCGGCCGTTCCGCATCGTAAGCAGACCGCGGCGCCCTCGCGGTCCGCCAAGGATTTCCAAATTTATATTTCCGCGAATCGGGAAATTTCAAAGGGTTGCAAAGCAAAAAATTTGGATTCGTGATTCTCCGACGGGCTCCTCGTCAGCATTATGCAGGCATGATCGTCGGGAAAACAGGGCTGGTCAATCTTTTTGTCGCTCGCGGGCCGGCCCTTTCCGCCATGCCTCGCATGGTCCGATCGAAACAAATTTCTGACGCAAGCGGCTAGGCCGCCTTCGGCTTGTTAACGGTCTCGATGCGATCAAGGATCTTGCCGAGATCGCGCTTGGCGACCTGAACATCGTAGTCGGTCTGCAGATTGAGCCAAAGCTGCGCCGTTGTGCCGAGCGCCTTGCCCAGCCGAAGCGCCGTATCAGCCGTAATGCCTGTTTGCTCGTTGGCAATCCGCTCAATCCGCGTCCGAGGCAAACCGCAGATTTTGGCAAGAGCGCCCGCTGACATTTCGAGCGGGATAAGGAACTCCTCGCGCAGAACCTCTCCAGGATGCATGGGCTTGAGCTTTTTGGTCATTGCAACGTCCTTCTAGTGGTAGTCCACGACCTGGACTTCTGTCGGCCCTTCCGCCGTCCAGACGAAGCACACTCGGAATTGATCGTTAATGCGGATCGAGTGGCTCCCCTGACGATCTCCCGCCAAGGCTTCAAGGCGATTGCCGGGAGGCGACCTCAAATCGCCAAGATCAACCGCAGCGTTAAGATATCGCAATTTCCGGCGCGTCACCTTGACCAGATCGGCAGGGAAACCCTTCGGACTCTCGCCGTTGAAGATGGCTTCCGTGACTTTGTTCTTGAAACTTTTGATCACGGTCAGAGATGTATCATGTAATGATACATCCGTCAACACGGGACGTATCAACCTCTGATACGGACCGATTTCGGCCAGTCTCCCCAGGAGCGCCCACTAAGCTCAGAGCGGATGCAAGAGCTCCACAGTCGGCTCGATTGGTTCCCATAGCTCCGCCTCGGCCCGAGCGCGACGCTCAGCCTCGTTCTCAACGAACCCGCGGCGGCGGCCTGAAGCCCGCCGCGTTCGGCGCTAAGCAGGAAGGGGAAGCTCGCTTTGCCCCTACCCCGCGGCGGCGACGGCGCGCTTGGCGAGCACGCCGATCAGGTGCGCCCGGTAGGCGGCGTCGGCGTGGATGTCGCTGTTCAGGCCGCTCGCAGGGATGGTCAAGCCGGCCAAGGCGGATGGCGAGAAATTCGACGCCAGGGCTGCTTCGATCGCGTTGGCCCGGAACACGCCGTTGGCGCCGGCGCCGGTCACCGCGACGCGGACGCCGCCCGACGTCTTGGCGACGAACACGCCAACCAGCGCATAACGAGACGCCGGATTGGGGAACTTCTGGTACGCCGCCTTTTGCGGGATCGGAAAGCGGACCTTGACGATGAGCTCGCCCGGCTCCAAAGCGGTCTCGAACAGGCCTTTGAAGAAGGCGTCCGCGGCGATCTCGCGCTTGTTGGTGACGATCGTCGCGTTCAGCGCCAACACCGCGGCCGGATAGTCGGCGGCCGGGTCGTTGTTGGCCAGCGAGCCGCCGATCGTCCCCTTGTTGCGCACTTGCGGATCGCCGATACCTTCGGCGAGTTCGGCCAGAGCCGGGATCGCCTGATGGACGGCGGCGTTGGTCGCGACGTCGGCATGGCGGGTCATCGCGCCGATCACGATCGCCTCGCCTTCCCGACTGATCCCGGCGAGCCCGGCGATCTTGCCGAGATCGACGATCGCGCTCGGCGCGGCCAGACGCTGCTTCATCGTCGGCAGCAAGGTCTGGCCGCCGGCCAGCGCCTTGGCGTCGCTATCGGCCGCGAGTTGCGCCGCAGCCGCCGCGACGCTGTCAGGCCGGTGATAAGCAAATTGATACATCGGATGCTCCTCGAATTGGCAAGGCAGCGAGCGGCGATGATTCGCCGCTCTCGTCTCTCTTCTCACTAGGCCGCGCGCTTCATCCTCGCATGCTGCGCGGCGCGCCAGACGACTTGCGGCGTCGCCGGCATGGCGACGTTCTCGTGCCCGAGCGCGTCGGTGATCGCATTGATGACCGCCGGCGGCGAAGCGATCGCGCCGGCTTCGCCACAGCCCTTGATGCCGAGCGGATTCGACGGGCAGCGCGTCTCGGTCGTAGCGACCGTGAGAGACGGCAGGTCGTTGGCGCGCGGCATGCAATAATCCATGTAGCTCGCCGTCACGAGTTGGCCGTCGCTATTGTAAACCGCGCCTTCGAGCAGCGCCTGGCCGACGCCTTGCGCCACGCCGCCATGGACCTGACCCTCGACGATCATCGGGTTGATCAAGACGCCGAAATCGTCGACCGCCGTCCAGCGGTCGATCTTGGTCACCCCCGTCTCGGGATCGATCTCGACCTCGCAGATATGCACGCCGGCCGGGAAAGTGAAATTGGTCGGATCCCAGAAGGCGCTCTCTTTGAGGCCGGGCTCGAGCTCCTGGCCGTTGAACTTGTGAGCGATATAGGCCTGCAGCGCGATCGAGCCGAAATCGACCGACTTGTCGGTGCCTTTGACCGTGAACTTGCCGTCCTTGAACTCGATATCCGCCTCGGCGGCTTCGAGCACATGGGTCGCGACCTTCTTCGCCTTCGTCTCGATCTTGTCGAGCGCCTTCGAGATCGCGGCCATGCCGACCGCGCCCGAGCGCGAGCCATAGGTGCCCATGCCGAACTGCACCTTGTCGGTGTCGCCATGGATGACCGAGACGTTCTCGATCGGGATGCCGAGCCGGTCGGAGACCAATTGCGCAAAGGTCGTTTCGTGGCCCTGGCCATGGGCGTGCGAGCCGGTCAAGACCTCGACCGTGCCGGTCGGATTGACGCGCACCTCCGCCGATTCCCACTGGCCGACGCCGGCGCCGAGCGAGCCGACGACCGCCGAGGGCGCGAGGCCGCAAGCTTCGATATAGGCGGAGAGGCCGATTCCGCGCAGCTTGCCCTTGGCGGCGGAGGCCGCCTTGCGCGCGCCGACATTCTTGTAGTCGGCGAGCGCCAACGCCTTGTCGAGCGCGGCGGCGTAATCGCCGGCGTCGTATTGGAAGGCGACCGGCGTCTGGTGCGGAAACGAGGTGATGAAGTTCGCGCGCCTGAACTCGGCCGGATCGCGCCCCGTCTCGCGCGCGGCGATCTCGACCAGCCGCTCGACGACGAAAGTCGCCTCCGGCCGGCCGGCGCCGCGATAGGCGTCGACCGGCGCGGTGTTGGTGTAGACCGCGTCGACCTCGCAATAGATCGCCGGGATCGCGTATTGGCCCGAAAGCAGCGGGCCGTAAAGATAGGTCGGCACCGCCGAGGCGAAAGTCGAAAGATAGGCGCCCATATTGGCGACGGTGCGCACGCGCAGGCCGGTGATCTTGCCGTTGGCGTCGAGCGCCAATTCGGCGTGGGTCAAATGATCGCGGCCATGCGCGTCGGAGAGGAAGGATTCGCTGCGCTCGGCGGTCCATTTCACCGGCCGGCCGACTTTCTTGGCCGCCCAGACGCAGACCGTCTCTTCGGCGTAGATGAAGATTTTCGAGCCGAAGCCGCCGCCGACATCCGGCGCGACGACGCGCAGCTTGTGCTCGGGCGCGATGCCGATGAAGGCGGAAAGGACCAAACGCGCGACATGCGGATTCTGGCTGGTCGTATAAAGCGTGAACGTATCGGCGCCCGAATCATACTCGCCGACCGCCGCGCGCGGCTCGATCGCGTTGGGGATCAGCCGATTGTTGACGATGTCCAGCTTGGCGACATGCTTGGCCGCGGCGAAGGCGGCGTCGGTCGCGGCCTTGTCGCCAAGATGCCAATTGTAGACGGTGTTGTTCGGCGCGACGTCGTGTATCTGCGGCGCGCCGGCTTTGGTCGTGGCGGCGACATCGGCGACGGCGGGAAGCACGCCGTAATCCACGACGACCTTTTCGGCCGCGTCCTTGGCCTGAGCGTACGTATCGGCGATGACGACGGCGACGTGATCGCCGACATAGCGCGCTTTGCCCTGCGCCAGCGCCGGATGCGCCCCCGCCTTCATCGGCGAGCCGTCCTTGGAATGGATCATCCAACCGCAGATGAGGCCGCCGACCTTGTCCTTGGCGAGGTCCTCGCCGGTGAAGACCGCCGCGACGCCGGGCGCCTTCACGGCGGCGGAGACGTCGATCCTGTTGATCGTGGCGTGGGCGTGGGGCGAGCGAATGAAATAGGCGTAAGCCTGGCCGGGCCGGTTGATGTCGTCAGTGTAATGGCCCTTGCCGGTGATGAAGCGGATGTCTTCCTTGCGCTTGACTGAGGCGCCAATTCCGGTCGCGCTCATGATTTCCTCCTGACCTCGCCGATCTTGCCCCAACGGGCGACCGGCAAATTGACGAAGAAACGACAGCGAAGGCGAATGGGCGGTTCAGCGGTCCATCGGCGGTTCGCTCTCTCTCGGATATGCAATCGCGGCCGCTATTCGGCCGCCTTCGCGTCGGTCGTCGCGGCCATCGCCCGCGCGCCTTGCGCCACCGCTTTCACGATGTTGTGGTAGCCGGTGCAGCGGCAAATATTGCCTTCCAGCTCTTCGCGGATCGTGTGCTCGTCGAGATTCGAGCCCTTGCGGCGGACGATGTCGATCGCGGACATGATCATGCCCGGCGTGCAGAAGCCGCATTGGAGCGCGTGATTGTCTTGGAACGCCTGCTGCATCGGATGCAGCTTGCCGTCCGCGGCGAGGCCTTCGATCGTGACCACGTCGCAGCCTTCGTTGGAGGCGGCGAGCGTCGTGCAGGACTTGATCGCGCGACCGTCGACGTGAACGACGCAAGCGCCGCATTGCGACGTGTCGCAGCCGACATGCGTGCCGGTCAGTCGGAGGTTCTCGCGTAGAAACTGAACCAGCAAGGTGCGCGGATCGACCTCGGCCGAAACCGGCTTGCCGTTCACTGTCATGGAGACGCGGATCATCAACCATCCTCCCTTCATGAAGATGCGGCCGCCCTAAGCTTCACGCCGCAGCTCGATGTGAAGGCCGCGCCCGCGGCCATTCGTTGAAGTCGCGCGAAGGACCGTCTTCACGGCCATCCGCGCATCGGATCAAACAGAGCCAGACTACGCCAGTCGCGCGAGCCTGCAAAGACAATTGGCCGCAAAGGCCGTATTGCGGCGTCTCGTCCTCAACCCGCCGCGGCGTCGGCGCCCTGCCCGGTCGCGACGGCGGCGAAATTGGCGAAGAACTGATCGGCCATTTTTTTTGCGACGCCGTCGATCAGGCGAGCGCCGAGTTGCGCGATCTTGCCGCCGACATTCGCCTGTACGTCGTAGGTCAGCACGGTCGAGCCCGGCGCGCCCTCGGCGTCTGTCAGGCGCACCTTCGCCCCGCCTTTGGCGAAGCCGGCGATGCCGCCCTCGCCCTCGCCGGTGATCGTATAGCCGTTCGGCGGGTCGAGATCGGAAAGCTGCACCGCGCCTTTGAACGTGGCGCTGACCGGTCCGACCTTCACCTTCGCGATTGCGGCGAACGAAGCCTCGCTGGTCTTCTCGAGCGACTGGCAGCCGGGAATGCAAGCCTTGAGCACCGCCGGATCGTTGAGCAGCGCCCAGACCTTGGCGCGGTCGGCCGGCAGGGTGGCCGAGCCTGTCATCGTCATCGCCATCTCATGTCTCCCTGTTCCGCCCGCGCGGGCGCGCGCCGTCAGTAAAAGCGACCGGCGACCGGCGAAGGGCCTTCCAGTCCGCCCGCTCCGGTTCGATTTGGACGCGACGCGGCGTTTCGTCTCGCTCCAGTGAAAACTCCCGGTTTGATATTGTCAAAAAAATGAACCGTCGCGATTGCCGCGCCTCATTGGCGTTGCTAGCATCGCCGCGAGAAAAAGAAAGAGTTTGCGCCGGCTTGGGCGGCGGCGCAGGACGGGAGGGTGTTTGGGCTGCGCGCTCCGCCGCGGGTCGGGCTCGGCTGGTCCGAGAATTGCAAGCGAAGCTGGGGCGACCCGTCGCTTGGGGCGCAATCGTCAGACAGAAGGGCGGAGGAGCTCCGGGAGGGAGAGGCCGTTGACGCATACCGGCGCTTAGGGCTCTTGGCGGCTTAAGGAGGGGGTTAGGACGGCGGATGGACAATTTCCTGCAGCAATTGATCAACGGGCTGACGCTCGGCTCCATCTACGGTCTCATCGCCATCGGCTATACGATGGTCTTCGGCATTATCGGCATGGTCAATTTCGCCCACGGCGACCTGTTCATGCTTTCAGCCTTCATCGCGCTGCTCGTCTTTCTCGTCCTGACCAAGCTTTTCGGCGTGACCTCGTTGGCCCTCGCCTTCGTCGTCGTGCTGATCTGCGGCATGGCGCTGACGTCGCTGTGGAACTGGACGATCGAGCGCCTGGCCTATCGGCCGCTGCGCGGATCGTTTCGGCTGGCGCCGCTGATCTCGGCGATCGGCATGTCGATCTTCCTGTCGAATTTCGTCCAGGTCATTCAGGGGCCGCGCAACAAGCCGGTGCCGCCGATGTTCAACGAGGTCATTCATCTGACCTCGGGCGGCGCCATCCTTCAGTACAAGCAGATCGTCATCATGATCGTCACGGCGTTGCTGCTCGCCGCCTTTTGGTGGCTCGTTCAGCACACGAGCCTCGGTCGGGCGCAGAGAGCCTGCGAGCAGGACCGCAAGATGGCCGCCTTGCTGGGCGTCGACGTCGATCGAACGATCTCGATCACCTTCATCATCGGCGCGGCGCTGGCTGCGGTCGCCGGCGTCCTTTATATGATGTATTACGGCGTGGTGAATTTCGCGGACGGCTTCCTGCCTGGCGTCAAGGCCTTCACTGCGGCGGTGCTGGGCGGGATCGGCTCCCTGCCCGGCGCGGTGCTCGGCGGGTTGCTCATCGGCCTCATCGAAGTGCTCTGGTCAGCCTACTTCTCCACCGACTATAAGGACGTCGCCGCTTTTTCGATCCTGGCGATCACGTTGATCTTCATGCCGTCCGGCATTCTCGGCCGGCCCGAAATCGAGAAGGTTTGACGATGACCGTCGAAGCGCAAAAACTCGCTGCGACCGGCGCCGTCGGCGTCGGCATGGCCGCAATGCTGAAGGACGCCTTCGTCGCGGCGTTGCTGACGTTCGGCCTGTGTTTTCCCGTCGTCTTGCTGCACGCCGAATCCGATAATGACGGAAACCTCTATCTTATCCCGCGCCCGATCCTGGTCGCGGTCCTTTGCGGGCTGGCCTTTGTCGGTCGGTTCGGCCTTTCGCTTTACCAGGCGCGACCGAAAGTCGAGCGGCGGCGCGTCGTCGCCGCGCCGAAATCGGCCGTATGGCTGTGGCTCGTTCGATACGCCAGCGCAATCGGGCTGGCTCTTCTTTTTATCTTCCCTTTCGCGGCCTATTGGATGCTGGGCTCGGCCGGCTCGCTGAAATGGATCAACAATTACGGCATCCAAATCCTGATCTATGTGATGCTGGGCTGGGGCCTGAACATCGTGGTCGGCCTGGCCGGCCTGCTCGACCTCGGCTATGTCGCCTTCTATGCGGTGGGCGCCTATTCCTACGCATTATTGTCGACGACCTTTGGCCTTTCGTTCTGGATCTGCTTGCCTCTGGCCGGCATTCTCGCCTCGTTCTGGGGCATCATCCTCGGATTCCCCGTCCTACGCCTGCGCGGCGACTATTTGGCCATCGTTACACTGGCTTTCGGCGAAATCATCCGCATGATCCTGGTGAATTGGGTGCCGGTCACCGGCGGCTATGCCGGCATCGCCTCCATTCCGAAAATTACCTTCTTCGGCATTCCTTTCGTCGATGAGGACGGCGGCTTCGCCCAAGTCGTCCTTCATACGGAGTACAAGCCGATTCATCGCATGATCTTTTTGTACTTACTCATCCTCACTCTCGCCCTCCTGACCAATTTCGTCACCATGCGCCTGCGCCGCTTGCCGATCGGTCGCGCCTGGGAAGCTTTGCGCGAGGACGAGATCGCCTGTCGCTCGCTCGGCATCAACACGCGCAACACCAAGCTCACCGCCTTCGCGCTCGGCGCGCTGTTCGGCGGCTTCGCCGGCTCGTTCTTCGCGGTTCGGCAAGGCTTCGTCAGCCCGGAAAGCTTCACCTTCATCGAATCGGCGACGATCCTCGCCATCGTCGTGCTCGGCGGCATGGGCTCGCAGATCGGCGTCGCGCTCGCCGCGATCGTGATGATCGGCGGCACGGAAATCCTTCGCGAGATGGAATGGACGAAACGGATTTTCGGGCCTGACTTCGATCCCGCCCAATATCGCATGCTGATTTTCGGCATAGGCATGGTGATCATGATGGTAGTGCGCCCGCGCGGCATCATCGCGACGCGGATGCCCTCGATATTCTTGAAAGAACGCAAGGCGGTGTCGGCCGACCTCGTCAAGGAAGGCCACGGCTGATGCGCTGGCAGACCAATCCGCTTCTCACCGTCGAACATCTGACCATGCGCTTTGGCGGCCTGGTCGCGGTCAACGATCTTTCCTTCCAGGCCGGGCGCGGCGACATCACCGCCCTGATCGGCCCCAACGGCGCCGGCAAGACCACGGTCTTCAACTGCGTCACCGGCTTTTATAAGCCGACGGAAGGCCGGCTCGCTTTGGCCCGCGAGGGCGTCGCCGACCAGGCCGAGGTCGAGGCGTTGACCCGCACGCCGAAACGACGCGCCAAGAGCGCAACATGCGATTTGTACCTGCTCGAACGCATGCCGGGCCACGAGATCGCCTGGCATGCCCGCGTCGCGCGCACTTTCCAGAACATCCGCCTCTTCCAGGGCATGACGGTGTTGGAGAACCTGCTCGTCGCCCATCACAACACGCTGATGATGGCGAGCGGATTCACGGTCCTCGGCGTGCTGGGCGCGCCGAGCTATCGGGCGCGCGAAAAAGAGGCGATCGAGCGCTCGAAATACTGGCTCGACAAGATCGGCCTCATCGACCGGGCGGACGATCCGGCGGGCGAGTTGCCCTATGGCGCGCAGCGACGGCTGGAAATCGCCCGCGCCATGTGCACCGATCCGATCCTGCTCTGCCTCGACGAGCCCGCCGCCGGCCTCAATCCGCGCGAATC